>NZ_JBELDZ010000083.1:0-10286 GCF_042094015.1 Aurantibacter sp.
AGGATTTACTTTTGGTATTTGGGGCTTGGCTTTTAAGCCAGGAACCGACGACATGCGCGAAGCACCAGCCATTTATGTAATTAAGGAATTGGTAAAACGTGGTGCTAAAATAAAGGCATATGATCCAAAAGCGATTGATGAAGCAAAAGAGCATTATTTAAAAGGAGTTCAAAATATAACATATGTAGCCTCGAAGTATGATGTTTTAAAAGATTCAGATGCATTGTTATTACTTACCGAATGGAAAGAATTTCGTTCGCCAGATTTTGAAGAAATAAAAATACAATTAAAAACACCTGTTATTTTTGATGGTCGTAATCAATATATAGCTTATGATCTTGAACAGAAAGGATTAGAGTATTATAGAATAGGAAAATAATTTTTAAATATAGAGAATATGTTAGATTTTAATGGGAAATCAATTTTAATTACAGGTGGCACTGGGTCATTTGGGAGTACACTTGTTGAGTACCTTTTAGATACAGAAATCAGTGAAATAAGAATTTTTAGTCGTGATGAAAAAAAGCAAGAAGACATGAGGATTCGATATAAAAGTAATAAATTAAATTTCATAATAGGTGATGTAAGAGATTTTGATAGTGTTAATAATGCAATGAGAGGAGTTAATTTTGTTTTTCAGGCAGCCGCTTTAAAACAAGTACCGTCATGTGAATTCTATCCACTTCAAGCTATAAAAACTAATATTCTTGGTTCTGAAAATGTATTAGAGGCTGCTGCTATAAACAATGTAGATAAAGTAGTAGTCTTAAGCACCGATAAGGCAGTTTATCCAATTAATACAATGGGTATGTCAAAAGCATTAATGGAAAAGCTAGCAATTTCTAAATCAAGAGACTTAAGAGTTCAAAACAGGAATAGTGTAATTTGTGCAACTAGATATGGAAATGTAATGGCTTCCAGGGGTTCGATTATTCCCTTATTTATTGAACAAATCAAGTCCGGTAAACCTTTAACCATTACTAATCCTAACATGACAAGATTTATGATGTCATTGGATGACTCAGTGACCCTAGTTTTATTTGCTTTTAAAAATGCGAAACCAGGTGATATTTTTGTTCAAAAATCCCCATCAGCCTCAATTTTAACGTTAGCGAATGCCTTGAAAGAACTATTTGGAGCTAATAATGATATTCAAATCATAGGTTCTAGACATGGAGAAAAATTATATGAAACTCTGTGCGGAAAAGAAGAAATGTCTAAAGCAGAAGACCTTGGTGATTTTTATAGAATACCTGCGGATTTAAGAGATTTAAATTACACAAAATATATACAGTCTGATGGCCCAAAATTAATTGATAATGAATACAACTCTAATAATACAACTTTATTAAATGTTACAGAATTAAAGACACTTTTGTTAACGTTAAAATATGTGAAAGATGAAATTTCTTCTTTTAAAAAATAATCTTTTTTCATATTATTTAATGAGTTTATTTTTTTCAATGCATAATTGAATTTTACATTATTACAACAAATATTGATGCTAAAAATCAAAATAATTTAATGATTAAAATATTATTATATTGAAAAAAAAATTATTTTCTAGTTTCATTAATAAATTTTGGAGCTTCAGTTCAAATATTATTTTTGTTCCAATCTATATAAGCCTGCTAGGGTTAGAAGAATTTGCAATAATCAGTTTTGGAATACTATTAAGTGCCTTACTATCAGTTTTAGATGCTGGTTTAACAGCAACACTGTCTAAAATGTTTTCTTCCAATGAAGTAAAGGGTTTGTCTAAGTATAAAATTTTCAAGTCATTAGAGGCTTGTTATTTTATTATAATATTATTAGTTTTTGTAGTTGTTATTAGTATTTCAAATCAAATAGCTTTTAACTGGCTGAAACTTGAAAATTTAAATCCAGAAACAATATCCTTATGTATAAAAATTATAGGATTAGAATTTGGATTTAGACTAATTTCTAATTTTTATATTGGTGGATTCATTGGTTTAGAAAATCAAGTTAAGGCAAATATTTATCAAATTATTTATAATATATTAAGAAACGGAATTGTTATCATACCCATTTTAATTGATCCTAATTTAATCTGGTTTTTTTCATGGCAATTTTTTTGTACTATTTTTTATTCTATTTTTTTGAGATACAAACTGTATTATTTTATCACTAAATCAAAAAAATATTTTTATAGTAAAATACAAATTTCCAAAACAGTATTAAATCACATTTGGAAATTTACAGGGGGCATGGCTTTAATTTCGTTTGTTTCTGCAATTAATTCTCAATTGGACAAAGTTTTATTATCAAAAACGTTATCAATTGAGACTTTTGGTTATTATTCATTAGCATTTACTCTAAGTACAATAATAGTTTTATTCGTATCTCCAGTATCAATAACAATTTTACCAAGGCTAACCTTTTTATTTTCGTCCAATAAGTTAGTGGAGGCAGAAAGTCTATTTCTTTCTACGTATTTATTGGTATCTATTTGTGTTTTTATTTTTGGTTCTCTAGTTTTTTTAATTCCAGAAGAATTAGTATTTATTTGGACTGGGGATGATATACTCGCTTATGAAGTTTCAGGATTTTTAAACATAGTTGTAATTGGATCAGTATTTTTAGCACTCCAGATTTTACCATTCAATATTGCTATTGCAAATGGATATACAAAACTAAATAACATTTTAGGTTTGTCGAGTCTATTTATCTCTGTTCCGTTATATTTATTAGTTCCAAATATCTATGGTCCTAAAAGTTTTGCTTTTATATATTCTGCCATTCAATTGACAATAGGTCTTATATTCATAATAATTATAAATAAAAAATATATAAAAATACCTACATTAAAATTTTTGACAATTTATGTAATCTCACCATTTTTAATTTCTTTTTTTAGTGCTAAATTTTTTATTAATATGTTTAGTTTATCTAACTCCAGAGTTCAAAATATTTTTACAATTATTATCATTTCTTTACTAATGTTTATTTTAAACTATCTACTTTTAATCAAACTTAGAAAAGTTAAATTATCTATTTTAAAATCTTTTTAATTAAGCATGAAAATATTTCTTGGCAAAACTTATTTGGATTCACGTGGTATATTACGTTTCAATAATGATTTTGATTTATCTGAGATTAAAAGAGTTTATGAAATTGAAAATTGTGATATTGAATTTAGAAGAGGTTGGAAAGGTCACTGCAAAGAAAAGAGGTGGTTTTTGTGTACTTCAGGTGTTATAGAAATTACTGTAAAGGAGATTCTACAGGGCATAAAGCTTTCTAATAAATCAAATACTATTAAACTTTCTGCCGATAAATTTGATGTTTTAGAAGTTCCAGAAATGTATGCGACTCTAATAAAACAAAAGGTCCCAGGT
Source organism: Aurantibacter sp. (assembly GCF_042094015.1). Taxonomy (NCBI): domain Bacteria; kingdom Pseudomonadati; phylum Bacteroidota; class Flavobacteriia; order Flavobacteriales; family Flavobacteriaceae; genus Aurantibacter; species Aurantibacter sp. Next base: position 3,360 of record NZ_JBELDZ010000083.1, read on the forward strand.
TCTAAAGTATTAGTTTTTGCTAATAGTTTTATTGATAATTCAGAAGAAGATATAAGATGGCCATATTGTAAAAATAATTTAAATAATGAATAATAGAATAATTATACTTGGATATAAAGGTATGCTAGGCCAAATGGTGAATGCATATTTTTCTGAACAAAATTTTGATGTAATTTTATTTAATAATCGGTTTGAGCAGAATACAATTAAATCATTTGTAGAGGATTTAAATCAGTTCAATGACTCCATAATAATAAATTGTATTGGAAGAATTAAACAAAAATCAAACGACACGTTAGATCTAGTTTGGGCTAATAGTTTATTACCATTAGAACTAGCTTCGAATTTAAAAAAAGGACATTTTTTAATTCAACCTAGCACGGATTGTGTTTTTAGTGGCGATAGTAAAGATTTTTATAATAAGGATGAACCTCATGATGCTAAGGATATCTATGGTTGGTCAAAATCTTTAGGTGAAAGCGCATTGGCAGGAATGAGTAACTCAATGGTGTTACGAGTTTCCATCATAGGTTGGGATAATTTTTCAAATAAAGGACTTCTTTCCTGGTTTGTAAATAACCCAGAAGGTGAAAAAATTAAAGGATACACAGATCATTACTGGAACGGAATAACTACTTTAGAATGGTGTAAAATTATTCATAGACTAATTAATGAGGATAACTTAAAATCTAATAAAATTATTCAGTCTGGAACTAAGAATAGATATTCTAAATATGAAATGCTTTTGATATTTAAGACAGTATTTAGGCCAGACTTAGATGTAATTCCATTTTCAACTGGTGATAATCTAAATAGGTGCTTAAATCCAGATTTTAATATTAACAATTTAGAAGACCAATTAATTGAGCTCAAAAATTTCCTTAAATCAAAAAATATAATATGAATAAAACCTCACCTTTGTTAAGCATAATAATTCCAACAAAAGACAGGTACAATTATTTATTTGAAGTTTTAATTACCTTAAGTGATTATGTCTGGTCTAAAAATGATGTTGAAATAGTTATTCAAGATAATAGCCTTGATAATATAGAGATTATAAATTTCCTCAATAAAAAACATAAAATTACACAGATTATACGATATTTTCATTCGAATGAAAGTCTTTCACAAGCAGGGAACTCTAATCTAGCAACTTTAAATGCTAGAGGAGAATATTTATGTTTTATTGGAGATGATGATTGTATTCATAAAGATATAATTAGAGCTGTTAAATGGATGAAAGAAAATAAATATGAGATCCTAAACAATACCAAGCCAGAATTTATATGGAGTGATTTGACTCCTACCAGACTTGGAGATTCGTTTTCAGGTATGTTATTTTCATACAGTTATAGTGGTTCTAGTAAAATAAAAAGAAGTGATATTCAACTTAAAAAGCACCTTAAGACGGGGGGTCAATACATAAAAAATCTTCCACAATTTTATCATGGAATAGTAAAAAAAAGTCTCTTAGATAAGATTTATGAAGAATCGGGAACTTATTTTCCTGGACCTAGTCCTGATATGGCAGTGGCTACGGCCTTAACTAAATATTCAGACTTTTTTGTAGTAGTTGATTTCCCTTTGATTATTTCAGGTAAGGGTGCTAGAAGTGTGGGAGGAATGGGGGCCAAAGGAAAGCACATTGGAGATATTCGGGACATTTCTTTTTTACCTAAGGATACTGCAGATAAATGGACAACGGATATACCCTTTTATTGGTCAGGATCTACAATTTTTGCAGAGAGCGTAATAAAATCGTTAAATAATACAAATAGAGAGGCGTTAGTTGATAATTTTAATTTTAATTACCTATATGCTAGATGTTTAGTTTTTGATTCAAAATATAAAAAGGATATAATAACTGCCCATAAAAAAAATAAAAATTCATCTTTATTACTTGTGTATTTTTATTTTGTAAAAATATGGATTAAGCGAATTAAAATCTTTGTTATTAATAGATCAATACTTAAGAAATTAACAAAACTTGTTTATCACTTTAATGTTAATAATATAAAAGAAGCCATAAAAATTTTGAATTCTGAAACAAAGAAAATAAAAGCACCATGGATTTAATTAAATTTTAATTATACACACAGTATATGTTTTTCTCAAAGTCAAACTTTATAGTTTTATTTTTTCTGATTATTTTTTCTAGCTCTATTTTTATTGATTTAGGATTTGCGTTGAAAGGGTTTATGATACTTACTTTTTTTGGTATTTTTTTTTACATCAAAAATTTCAAATTAATAATGAGTGTTTATGATATTTTTTATTTATTGTTAATTTATTATGGTTCTATTACTGTCCTTTTTAGTGCTGATCCATTAAGCGGTATGAGATTAGCTATTGGGTCAATAATTCTAGTTTTTTACTATTATTTCCTCAAGTATCTATTGTTTTCCCAATTAGTAAAAAGCAAATCTATTTTTAAACCATTAGTTATAGCAGCTTTTATATTTACTTTTTTTTCAATATTAGCTTATTTGATTAGCTTAAATTCTATTAGCTTTAATATTTTAGGTAATAATAATACTAAACTTATTGGTGTAATTATTGAACGTGGTCTGCCAAGGTTAATTGGTTTTACCCAAGATCCTAACATATTTGTTTTTACTGTTTTAATTCCATTCTGGTATCTTTTTTGCAAAAAGCAAAAAAACAACTTCGAAAAATTAACTTTACTACTAATTTCAATTAGTGTGATTATGTCTCTCTCAAGAGGCGGAATTATTTCAATTTTAATTCCTCTTATTTTTATATTAATATCATCATTAATCAAACTTAAAATTAAACATATTGTTGTTGCTTTAGTAATAGTCTCCATTCTTTTTAATATTTTAGATGTTCCTCAGGTGCATGATGTCCTAGATCAAAGAATATCAACTATATCTTCTGGAAGTGGTAGATTTGAAATTTGGAAAAATGGTATAGAATTATGGAGCCAAAATCCATTTTTTGGCATTGGTTGGTACAATTTTTTATACTACAATATTAATTTTTATGGCGGTACAAATTACGCTCACAATACCTTTCTAGAGGTATTAGTTGAATTAGGGTTGGTAGGTTTTACAATTTATTTTCTTTTTCATACGTTTTTGTTTGTGAAAATTAAGTCTTTGATTAAAAGAGAACCAAATATGAGTTTTATTTTACCAGCATATTTTTCATCAATAATACTTATGTCATCACTTTCACTTATAATAAATGAAGTTTTTTTTATTATTCCAGCATTTGTATCTGTTTACCTCAAAATTATAAAAACCAATGAAAATTCAGTTATTAATTTCAACCCAAAATAAAAATTTTGATTGGTGTAAGTCAAAGTTTGGTGACTTTTATTGCTCTATTGTTAATCAGGTGGATTCTAATCTTTTATTGAATGATATTGATTATTTAAAATCATATAAAGAAAAAGGTTTATCAAAAAGTCGAAATAGATCTTTACAAAACGCTTCGGCAGATATTTGTGTAATATGTGATGATGATATTAAGGTACTACCAGATTATGAAAAAAAAATTAAAAATGCTTACAAAGCTTTACCTGATGCAGATATAATAACTTTTCAAATTATTACTCCTGAAAATAAGCCGTATAAGAAATACGCTAAATATATAAAGAAACATAATCGATATTCAATTTTAAAAGTATCGTCAATTGAGATCAGCTTTAAATTAAGCTCAATAAAAAGCAATAAAATTCAATTTGATGAGAGATTTGGTTTAGGTTCTATATATAAGGGAGGAGAGGAGAATATATTTTTAAAGGATGCATTAGATATGGGACTTAATATATATTATTATCCCGAACCAATTGTTATTCATCCAGATGAGAGTTCCAATAAGCTAATTAATAATGATTTCTTTCATGTCAAAGGAGCAGTTCTTAAAAGATTATATGGTAAAAAAGGAATATTTATTAGTACTTTATTCTTTCTTTTTCAGTTAAGAAAAATTAAAGATTACACAAAAATATATAAATATTCAAAAATTTTCATTTCTGGGTGGAATTCAATAAAATAAGATTAAAAACCATTATATGTCAATTAAACAAGATTTAGTTTCAATAATAACACCATCATATAACTCTGAAAACTTTATTTCAGAAACAATTAATTCTATTATAAATCAAACATATACCAATTGGGAGTTATTGATAACAGATGATTGTTCAACAGACACTACTTTAGACATTATTAAATCATACCAAAATATCGATAATAGAATTAAATTATTTGATTTGGTGTCTAATGGAGGTGCTGGGGTAGCAAGAAATAACTCAATAAAATATGCTAAAGGTAGGTATATAGCTTTCTGTGATTCAGATGATCAATGGAAATCTGATAAATTAGAGAAACAAGTTCATTTTATGGAACAAAATAATTTAGTATTTACTTATTCTAGTTACGATGTTATAGATGAATCAGGTAATTTTATCAAATCTATAAAGGCGCCAAAAAAAATAACATTAAAAAAAATTCTTTCAAATAATTATGTAGGATGTTTAACTGCTATATATGACTCTGACGCTATTGGTAAACAATACATGCCTGTAATACGAAAACGACAAGATTGGGTTCTTTGGATAAATATTTTAAAAGTGATCAAAAATACTAAAGGTTTAGATGAGTCTTTAGCTATTTATAGAGATAGAAAGAATTCTATTTCAAGTAATAAGATTCAAATGATTAAGTATAACTGGAAAGTTTACTATGAAGTTTTGGGTTTCAATAAATTTAAATCAGTTTTACTAATGTTAAATTTTATAACACATTATGCAATCAAAATTATCAAGTAAAATACAAATTATAGGAGGTTCAGGTTTTGTTGGATCATTTTTATTAGAGGCTTTAAAAGATTTTAATATAAGCAATTTAGATAAAAATCCAAGTCCTTTTTTTGACAATATTACAGTAAATGGAGACATACGAAATTTAGACAAAATTAAAATTCCTAAGTTTACTGAGACTGTTGTTTTATTGGCAGCAGAGCACCGTGATGATGTTTCACCGACTTCCTTATATTATGACGTAAATGTTCAAGGAACTAAAAATGTTCTTAAAGCTATGGATAATAGTGGTGTAAAGAATTTAATTTTTACTAGTTCAGTTGCTATTTATGGCTTAAATAAAGAGAATCCTGATGAAAATCATGATCAAGATCCATTCAATCATTATGGTAAATCTAAATGGGAAGCTGAAGTAGTAATAAAAGAATGGTATGAAAATGATCCTACTCATAAATCAGTAACAATACTTCGTCCTACTGTTATTTTTGGAGAAAGAAATAGAGGAAATGTTTATAATTTGTTAAAGCAAATCTCATCTGGCAGATTTATGATGATTGGAAAAGGTCAAAATAAAAAATCCATGGCCTATGTCGGTAATATTGTTGCCCTAATAAAAGATAGATTAGAGAAAAAAGAATTAGGTCATCATGTTTTTAATTATGCAGATAAGCCTGATTTTTCTATGGTTGAACTTACACAAACGATAGAAGAAAAAATGAAAATTAAATTACCTAGTATTAAAATACCCTATTTGTTAGGAATGATGGGGGGCTACTGTTTTGATTTTATATCAGTATTATCAGGAAAAAAGTTTTCTATTTCATCAGTTCGGGTTAAGAAATTTTGTGCAACAACTCAATTTGATTCAGATAAAGTTCATAGGTCATTTAAATCACCCTATACTCTTAAAGAAGGATTATATAAAACTTTAGAGCATGAGTTTATAAACACCAAAAAAGATGAAGTTTTATTTTATAGTGAATAATTACGTAAAACCATTGCTCTAGACTTGGATATGATTATGAATTAAAATTTGAAAATGGCGGAGACCAAAATAACAATACCATACCAGAAAGACCAATCTGCGATCAAATGGGAATTATCCTAGTTGATGGATTGGGTGATAAAATACAGTCTATCAGTTGGTTGCTGAAAAACTAAACTTTTTTGGTTACATTTGGTTTAGAAACTAATTTTAACACACATGCCATTCGATCCAAAATCCGCAAAGAAAGCAGGAAAAAAATCTAAAAGAGGACCTGCAAAAAAAGAAGGGCCTTCCATCAAGGAAAAGATGGAAATGCTCTATGAAGAAGTGTTGGATGATCTACTCATAAACCAAGAAAAGCTCACAAAAACAGAACGGGTAAAACTCTTTGTAACGCTGTCTAATTATATTTTTCCAAAAACAAAATCTGTACGAGATCAATTTACTATTAAACAATTAAAAGAAATAGAAAAGCAAGGCTTTATGGATAGAGATCCAGATCCTACCAAATAATATTTTAGCATATTAAAAGTGAATTATAAAGAAACCCTTTTTTTTATTGCCAAATCTCTAACTATTTCTTTGGAAGATAAGAATAGACAGGTAATAGAAAAGCAGTTACAATCTGGCACAATAGATTGGGATGCCGTTGTGAAAGTAAGTACCAGTCATTATGTATTGCCTGCGCTCTATTGTAATTTAAAAAGAGCTGATTTTTTAAAATACCTTCCTGCTGATTTGGTTGAGTACATGATACACATAACTAACTTAAATAGAGATAGGAATACACAAATCATTCAACAAGCAAAAGAACTAAACATCCTGTTGTTAGCGAATAATATTAGACCTATATTTTTAAAAGGTACGGGAAATCTTTTAGAAGGGTTATATGAAGATGACGGAGAACGCATGGTTGGTGATATAGATTTTTTGTTCTCAGAAGAAGATTTCTTTAAAGCAATTGATATTTTGAAAAAAGATAATTATTCTAAATCAGAAACCGAATTAGATTATTTTCAAGGATTTAGACATTATTCAAGATTGGTTAAACCAGCGAATATAGCATCAGTTGAAATTCATAAAGAAGTTACCATTGAAAAATATAGAGGTGAATTTAATTGTGAGATGATTAGTAAGGATGCTCAACAAA
>NZ_JBELDZ010000084.1:0-10081 GCF_042094015.1 Aurantibacter sp.
AAATATTTCTGAAGATTCAATTTTAGTTACTGGAAATACTGTGATAGATGCTTTAATAAAGTCTGTTGAGAAGGTTAATGAAAATCCCAGTCAATTAATACAAGACCTTTCTAAAAAAATAGGGAATCAAGAAGTTGTTTTAGTGACAGGTCATCGTAGAGAGAATCATGGTGGAGGGTTTGAGAGAATTTGCAAAGCTTTAAAACGAATTGCAAAAGATGATAAAAATCGTTTCATTATTTATCCTGTTCATTTGAATCCAAAAGTACAGGAGCCTGTTAATAGGATCTTATCTGGAGTTGAAAATATAATTTTAATTGATCCATTACCATATGAAGATTTTATTTGGTTAATGAATCGATCTAAAATTATTATTACAGACAGTGGAGGTGTTCAAGAAGAAGCGCCAAGTCTAGGAAAACCAGTTTTAGTAGTGAGAGATACTACTGAAAGACCAGAGGCAGTAGATGCAGGAACAGTATTATTAGTTGGAACAGATGAGGATCTCATTTTTAATAAATCACTTAAATTATTATATAATAAAGAAATATTTGATAAAATGTCCAAATTACACAATCCATATGGAGATGGGACTGCTTGTAAAAAAATAGTAAAATTTATAAGATCATTTTAGTTGTATGATTAAAGAGCAACTTAAAAATGGACTTTTGAAAAATTCTGTTTGGAATATTTTAGCTAGTATTGTTATTAGAGGAGGGGTTTTTTTTCTAAATATTTTAATAGCTAGAATTCTAGGTGTAACTGATTTTGGAAAATATGTTTTGATTAAATCAACAGTTCAAACTTTTGAAAATTCTATAGGGAGTGCTTTTAATCTATCAACAACAAAGTTCCTTTCTGAAAATGAAAAAGATAAAGAACAAACAAAAAAAGTAATTTTTACTAATATTTGTATTTCTTTAATTCTTTCAATTATTGTGTTTCTTATTTTCATTATCTTTTCAAAAGATATTTCTATTTGGATATTAAAAAAAGAAGAATTTTTTAAATATCTAATAATTGCTTCTTTTTATTTTATTTTTATTGGAATTACTCAAAATTTTATTGGAATTCTAAAGGGACAAAAAAAGTTTAAAGTTATCTTTAGATTAAACACCTTAGTAAGTGTTTTAAATCTTTTTATTGTAACCCTTTTAACAAGTTTTTTTTCACTTAAAGGGGCTATTATTGCTCTCACCCTTTATGGTTTTTTTCAATTTATCATTTTCGGTTTCGAGGTGATAAGAAAAAATAATAATTTAATTAAAATTTCTAGGATTGATTTTGATGTTATAAAAAAGTTTAATCTTCCTGCGATATTATCAGGGTTAGGCGGTCCAATAGCAATTTGGTTTGTGAATTTACAACTATCCAATTTTAGTGAGGACGGATTTATTGAATTAGGGATTTTTAATTCATCTTTTCTGATTTTTGCTTTAATAGTTTTTTTACCAGTTTCAATTTCTGATGTGGTTTTTCCATATATGAACACTCACTTTAATGAGAATAAAGATATTAAAAAAATGACTTATACAAATTTAATTATAGTTTTTTGTGTTTCTTTAATAGTAAGCTCAGTCCCATTTATATTTCCAAGAATCATATTGTCTTTTTTTGGAGATGATTTTATCAAGGGAACTGAGGTATTAAGAATGATGTGTATTAGTGCTATATTAAGTTCTATGTTAGTTTTTTTAGGTAAAACTCTAGCAACAATAAATAAAATGTGGCAAAACTTGTTTTTTAATTATACTTGGGGAGTACTACTTTGTTTTTTAAGTTATTTTTTTATTAAAGAAGGAGCATTAGGAATCGCAAAAGCTTATTTAACATCCTATTCAATTTTGTTTATTATTCAATTATTATATGTAAATTTTAAAATAAATAAAAAGTGAAAATTTCATTTTTAGGTGATATTAGTTTTAATGGTAATTATAAAGATATTTATAAATCTGGAAAATTTCCATTCAATGAGTTAGATTTTTTAAAGAAATCAGATTATGTCATAGGTAATTTAGAGTGTTTTTCAAAAGGGATTGGTGAAAATGAATTAAAGTCACCTCGATTAAATACAAGTATTGAAACTTACAATTGGTTAACAAACCTAAATATTACTCATTTAGGTTTAGCAAATAATCATGTTTATGATAATCTTTCTGAGGGTTTTGAAAAATCAATAAAAAAATTAGCAGAGTTAAATATAAAGTTTTGTGGTGCCGGTCTTTTAGATGAAATGGAAAGTTTTTTAGATATAGATAAAGATGGTATTAAGGTAAGGATTTTAAATTTTGTAGATAAAGATACTAATCCAAAATTACCAGAAGATTGCCCGCTAAGTCTAGCTTTTTTCGAAGAAGAAAAATTAATTAATAGTATTCAGAAACATAAGGTGGAGTGTGACTTTCTAGTTCTCTATATTCATTGGGGAGGAAAGTCAGAGAACCTGATTTATCCAGAAAAGAAACAAATAAAACAATCAGAAAGATTGTTAAATAGTGGTGTTGACTTGATAGTTGGTCACCATTCCCATACTATACAACCTTCAATGAATTTTAATGGGAAAAAGGTGTATTATAGTTTAGGTAATTTTTGTTTTTCAAATATTAAACTAGATGATGGCTCCTATTACAATCTAACAAAAAGAAATAAAGAAGGATTAATATTAACAGTTGATTTTTCTAAGGAAAAATTAAATATAACTGAAGAATATTTCGTAGAGCAAAATGAAAGCGGAGAAATCATTTTAAACGAGGCATTAAAAAATATTTATAAGAAAGAATCAAAAAAATTTAACACTTTAGTTCGTCTAAATAAAGAATTTTCTAATTTACCAATTTACTATAATAAAATAATTAAATATCCAATACAATTTTTAAAAAGGGGTTCTTTAAAGTCACAATTAAAGAAAATTAATTATGCTAAGATTATTAATTATATAAAAAACTAAAACAATGTATAAGAAAATTATATTGGTTTGCAGAGGTAACATTAATGCTTCTCCAACTATACCGAATTATTTTAATGCATTCAAAGAGTTAGGGATTAAAATTACTTGTATTTGTTCAGAAAAGAGTGTTGATTATACAAATAAAGAAGTTAATATTATTGAAATAGGTAGAGGTTATAGTTCTAATTTTTTTAAAAAATTAGTTAACTATTTTCGTTTTGGGAAAAAAGCAGATTTTTATATTAAGAAATATTATGATTCTGAGACTTTGGTTTGGGTAGCAAAGGTTGATACAGCATTTTGTCTTGGTGATAATATAACTAAATACAAAGCATTATTGGCGTTGCATGAGCTTCATGATGCATACCCATTTTGGAGAAAAGTGACAAAAAAATATATACATAACTATAAAAATATAGTTATGAATGAAATTAATAGGGCAAATATTGCTAGAGTGTGGTATAAATTGAATAAAACACCAAGTATAATACCTAATAAACCTAAATTTCACCCTAGGAGATTAAATATACATATAAAAAACAAAGAGTTAGCAGATAAAATATCACAAATAAAAAAAAATAAAGATATAATTTTATATCAGGGTTCGCTTTTAAGAGATAGAAATTTGGAGCCCTTAGTTAATGTTTCTAAAAGGTATAAGGAAACTCATACATTAGTAATTATGGGGAGGGATTCTGATAATAGAATACAAGAGCTAAAACATATAAATAATGATTTAGTTCATATTTCATGGGTATCACCTCCAGATCATCTTTATATTACAAGTCATGCTAGTATAGGCGTAGCTTTTTATGATTTTGATTGTTTAAACTCCATTTATTGTGCTCCAAATAAAATATGGGAGTATTCAGGTTATGGTATACCTACAATTTGTCAAGATGTACCTGGTTTAATTAACACTATTGGTCATAATGAAGCAGGGGTTTGTGTAGATATTGATAATGAGGAACAGTTGTATGAAGGATTTAAAAAAATCATTAATAATTATAAAGAATTTAGTGAAAAATCAAATGTCTTTTATGAATCAGTTGATTTTGTAAAACTTACAAAAAAAGCATTAGAAAGAACTTTAAATTAAGCAATGTTTGGTAGTTTAATATTTTTATTGTGGATATTATTATTAATACTTTCTTTTATCAAAACAAGAGATTTATTCTCTCCAGGAAAAGTGTTTTCAGCTATTTTTTTCGTTTTCTTTGGAGATATATTCTTTACTCCTTATTCAGAAAAAGTATATTTATCTATTTTACTAATATTCTTTATTCATCTCATATTAATTTTATCTGAAAAAAAAATAAACTTTACACTCCCAAAAAGCTTTATACTAAATCGGTCATATAAAAAAATAGTTAGGAGAATTTGGTTATTGACAACCATACCAATTTTAGCACAGTTGCTTCTCATAAATAAATTAGGTGGATTAGAAAAGTACATATTATCAATTGGTCTAAGAGTAGATGCTTGGAAAGGTTTAGGATATTTAATCTTTTTCACCAAGTTTATCAATATGCTAAATTACCTATATTTTATAGTAATTTTGAAATTAAAAAATAAAACAAAAAATATAAAAATTATTTTCTTTTTACACTTTTTAGTTTTTACGGTTATTAGTTTAATGTCGGGCTCTAGAAGTACTTTGCTTTGGAACTTAGTTTTCATGATGGTTTACTATAATTACAACATAAAAAAAGTAAACTTTACTCTTATTTTATCAGGAGCCTTAATAATAGTTATATTAGCTATGATTATTGGTGTTGCAAGAGATGGCTATAAATATACAGATGATGGCATACAAACGGGATTACAAGGTTCTAGTAAGATATTAAAAATGTCAAATTTTACATATGGTTTAGATCCATTAGAGTTAGTTTTAAATAATAATTTAAAAGAAATTAAGTATGGATCAACTTATGTAAGTGCAGTAACTAATTTGATTCCAAGAAAGTTATGGCCTGGGAAACCTGATACAGGAGGTATGGTTATAACAAAGGACTATTTAAATAATGTTTATGGAGGTTTTTCATATATATCACCAGGCTTAATCCCCGAAGCTATAATCAATTTCGGTTACTTTGTAGGTTTTATTTTTAGTTTTATAATTATGAATTTATTTAATTTTTCATTATTGAGATTTAGACGTAAACAATATACTTTTAGGAAAAATTTAAAAAAAGAAGTTTTAATTAAAGGAATTTATCCTTTTCTTCTATTTGGGGTAATTTCCTATATATACGCTGAGTTTACTACAAATACTATAAGTATGATGATTTTTAAAGTTTTTACTTTTTATTTAATAGTTGTTTTATGTTTACCAAAAAAAGAAGAAAATTCTTTAAAATTACTTGATGAAATTAGATAGAATACGACAACTTGTATATAAGTTAAAATACCGTTTGTTTTTTAATGAGAAAATTAATTATTATGAGAATGTAATCAAAAAAAATAATAATTTATCTATAGCTGAAATTGAGGAATTAAACTGGAAAAAAAGAAAAGATATTATTGAATTTGCTTACAAAAACATTCCTTTTTATAAAGAGTATTATGATGATAATAATTTTAGTCCTCAAAATTTAATTGAAGAACAAGATTGGGGTAAAGTACCAGTTTTAACTAAAGATAAATTAAGGAGTAACTTTGATTCATTAAAAAATCCAAAACTGAAAAAAAAGTATTTTAGATTATCTACCACTGGAGGTAGTACAGGTGAGCCGCTAAAAATTTTATTTGACACAAGAGTTCCTTTAGAAACAATTGGGTGGAGAGTTATGAAATGGTGGGATATAAATCCATGGTCTAATCATGTCTACGTTCATAGAAATACCCATAAAGGAATATCTAACTTAGTTAATAAATTAATTTGGTTTCCAACACTAAGAGGTTTATTAGACTCTTCTAGTATTAATGGTAAAAGTATAGAAAGTTTTGTTAAAAGGATTAATAAAATAAAGCCAAAATTTATCCATGGTTACGTAGGAGCAGTTGAGGAGTTAGCTATTTATATTGAAAAAAACAATTTAAAAGTTCATAAACCTGAAGTGATTTTTTTAACTTCAGCCCCACTATCTGAGAGTACAAGACTTAATATAGAGAAAGTCTTTGGAAGTGATGTTTTTGATCAATATGGGTGTAGTGAGGTTTTTTGGTTAGCAGCTGAATGCAAAAATAAAAAGGGATTGCATTTTAATTATGATTTGAGACATATTGAATTTTTAGATTCGAATAATAAAATAACAAAAGGAAACGAATATGGTAAAATTGTACTTACTGATTTAGAAAATAGGGTTTTTCCCTTAATAAGGTATGAAAATGGAGATGAGGGTAGGTTTTTTATAAAAAAATATTGCGAATGTGGCATGAATCTACCTCTGATTGATAAAGTAAAAGGGAGAGTTTCTGAATTTATAAGGACAGAAAGCGGAATTTATGTCAATGGATCTTTTCTAACAACATTATTCGATGGTTTCCCTGACGCTATTAAAGCCTTTCAAATTATTCAAAACAAAGATTTTTCTATTTCTGTAAATGTAATACCATCTGACTCCTACACGAATAAATGTGAAGTTTTTGTTGTAAAAGAAATAAAAAAAGCAATAAAAAATGAACATTTTGTCAGTTTTAATTTTGTCGAAGAAATAAAGCATGATAGAGGAAAAACTAGATACATTATAAACAATTCAAAATAAATTTAAAAAAATGAATGTACTAGTACAATATTTTTATGGAGGAAAAGGTACAGGTGCCTTAGAGCATTTTATAATACTCTTAAAAGCTTATAGTAAAGAAAATAAAGATGATAAAATATTTCTTGTTTGCAGAGAAAACTCACCTATAAATAAAGCTAAAGAAATAATTGATAATGTTAATTTTATTTATTTCGGTGGAACTATACTGGGACTAGAAATTGAACGGCTAGCATTGATGAGCTTTGGTATAAAGAAAATTATTAAAAATTATAATATCGATATTTTATGGAATGTAAATCTTGGGACTTACACTAGAATTCATATTCCTCAGATTGTAAGTTTGAGTAATGCCTTTCAAGTTTATCCTTATGAGAAAATCAATAAGTTGAAAAGAAATATAAGAGAAAAATTTAAGTTAAAGATTTTAAGGTTTTTTTATAAACTTTCTATTAAAAACATTGATATAATTACTGTCCAAACTGAATCTATGAAAAAGGCTGTTAAAAAACATTTTAGAAAAAAGGTTGTAATTATTTCTAAATCAGTTGATAGCGAAAATGATTATAGTTTTAATAAAAATTACTCACAAAACAAAAAAATAGATAGAAAGCTTAAAGAGTTAGAGAATAAAAATTCTTTTAAACTGATATATATATCGAGTTATTATCCGCATAAAAACCATAAATTATTAATTGATATTGCTGAAAGTTTAAGTGAAATAGATTTTGATTATGTAATGTTATTGTCACTGTCTAGAGAATTATTAATTAAAGAATATGGTGCGCGAGCTTTAAAACTTCTTGAAAAAGATAAAATAATACCAATAGGATGGGTAGAAAAGAGCTACTTAAAATCATTATACTCCCTGTCTGATTCAGTCATTATACCTACCTTATTAGAGTCTTTTAGTTCTTCTCACATTGAGGCAATGCAGTTTGGAAAACCAATTTTAACAACAGACTTCAATTTTACTAGAGAAGTATGTGATGATGCTGCGTTATATCATTCTGAAAAGAAAACTGAAGATTGGGTTAAATCTATTCTTGAAATTAGTAAGAGTCCTAAATTGAGAAATAATTTAACAAATAAAGGTAAAAATCAACTTGAAAAATACCCAACATCTTGGTCAGTTATAGCAATAAAAATGAATCAAATTTTCAAAAAAGCAGCAATGTATGATAAAAAATAAAACATGTCTTGTATTGTTAGCTACATACAATGGTGAGAATTATATACGAGAGCAACTCAACTCGATATTAGCCCAAAAAAAAGTGGATTTAAATATATTAGTGAGTGATGATATTTCTACTGACAATACCATAAGAATTATTAAATCTTTCAATGACAAAAGAATTAAAATACTTCCCAAAATTGGCAAATTTGGATCCGCCTCTCAAAATTTTTTTAGATTATTTAGAGATGCAGATATTTCAGGATATGATTATTTTGCTTTTGCTGATCAAGATGATATTTGGAATATTAACAAGGTTTATTTAGCAATTAATCAAATACAAAAAAATGAAGTTGACGCATACTCTTCAAATGTATTAGCCTTTTGGTCGAATGGTAAAAAAAAAATAATTGACAAAGCACAACCTCAGAGAGAACTTGATTTTATTTTTAGTTCTCCAGGACCAGGTTGCACTCATGTTTTTAATAGTAAATTAGCAAAAGATTTTAAAAATCATTTAAGCAATAAAATAAAAATAACTAAAGATATAGAGCTTCATGACTGGTTAATTTATGCATTTGCGCGAATTAAGGGTTATAGATGGTATATAGATAGTAAAGTTAGTATGAAATATAGACAACATAAAAATAATGAATTTGGGGCTAATTCAGGGCTTAAAACTTTTCTAAACCGATGGAAAAAATCAAGAGATGGATGGTATAGAAAACAAATTTTAAAAACTGCTGAGTTTTGTGAATTTGAAAACGAACAAATAAGATTACTTAAAAGAGATTATTACATAGATAGAATTAAGCTAATCAAAAATTTATTAGAATATAGGAGAAAAACAAGTGATGCTTTATTTTTAGGACTAACTTTAATTATTCCTAAAATAATAAAATGAAAAACATTATAATAACTGGAGCCTCAGGATATTTGGGAAGCCAATTTATAAAAACATATAAAGATTTATATACGTTTAAAAAGTTTTCTTTATTAAAATCACCCCTATCTAGCTTGAAATTTGAAAACATTGATTGTATTCTTCATTGTGCTGCTTTAGTTCATCAAACAAAAAAAAAACATTATGATGATTATTATAAAATAAATGTTCTATATCCATTTAACTTGGCAAGAAAAGCAAAAAACAAAGGTGTAAAACAGTTCGTTTTTATAAGTTCAATTGCAGTTTACGATAGTTCTTTAAAACTTATTAAAGAAAATTCAAAAATAAATCCATCTACTGCATACGGTAAATCTAAATTTGAAGCTGAAAAACTTTTGGAAAAATTAAATGATGATAATTTTACTGTAAGTATCGTTAGATTACCTATGATTTATGGAGATAAAGCTCCTGGTAATATTAGCAAGCTAATCAATATAGTTAATAAATTCCCAATATTACCATTTGCAGGTATTAAAAATAGAAGGACCTTCGTTTATATTGGAAACCTTTGCTATGGGATTAATAAAATAATAGAACGCCAATTAGGAGGTGTTTTTTTAATTTCTGATGATAACTATATTAGTACTACTGGTTTAATCAAATTAATAGACAGAAATAACAGAAATAGAAAATTTTTAATAAAAATACCATTATTAAAATGGTTTCTTCAAATATTTAAACCAAACATTTACGAAAAATTATATAGTGATTTAATTGTTAATAGTAAAGAGTCTAGGATCAAATTAAATTATAAGAATCCCTTTAAAATTAATGAAGCATTTAAAAAATTATAAAAATAATTTAAGATTATTATTAAATTTTTATTAAGTTCATATTATTTAATCTAAAGGTTTTTTAAAAATTAACCACAACTATAAAGCAAGAAATTAATTTAATATTCTATTTTATTTTTTATCTAGAACTTTAAAAGTAAATAAATATAAATAATATAATAATGAATCATTTGAAAAAAAACTACTTTGCGAAAATAAGTTTTGAAAAAGATATTTCGAACAATAAGAATATATTATCAAATAAAATTTATAATCAAAATATCTTAATTATTGGTGGTGCAGGAACGATAGGTTCTAACTATATTAAACAAATTTTAAAATATAAACCCTCAAAAATTACTGTAGTAGATATTAATGAAAACGGGTTGACAGAATTGACAAGAGATCTTAGAAGTTCTGATTTTTTGAATTATAATCCAGAATACATAACATATCCAGTTAATTTATTAAGTGATACCTTTGATAAGGTTTTTGATTCTGAAACTTGGCAAGTGGTTGCAAATTTTTCAGCTCATA
>NZ_JBELDZ010000085.1:0-9847 GCF_042094015.1 Aurantibacter sp.
TAGTCAATAGTTTACATAACGAAACTAATTCATTGGCCTCATTAGTGACTCTAATATCTATTAATTGCGTGGTTCTTCCTTTATGTATAAAGGTAGCTCTAGCAAAAATGAAACCTTCTCGAACACTTTTTAAATGATTAGCAGTAATTTCTAACCCGCGAATCATCAAATTTTCGGAATCTAAAAAAATGTGAGAAGCAAAACTTCCAACGCTTTCTGCTAAAGCAGCTGTTGCTCCGCCATGTAATACTCCATCTGGTTGATGTACTCTTGGTGTTACTGGCATTCTAGCAACTAAAAAGTCTTCGCCATAATCTACCATTTCTATCTCTAATGTTTCCATTAATGTATTTTTATTGGCTTGATTTGCTCGTTTTAAAACGTCGCTTTTAGAATACTTCATTTATATTTGATCTTTATACAAAAATACAAAACAGTTTGCAGAAATGAATTCAGCAGAAAAAGAAATATCATATAAATCTACCAACTCCTATTCTACTCTAAATACATTAACTGAAGCCACAAAAAACGTCTGGTTAGTTTGTCATGGCTTAGGCTATTTAAGTCGTTATTTCTTACGCTATTTTAAAGATTTAAATCCTACCGAAAATTATATTATTGCTGCACAAGCACCAAGTAAATATTATCAAGGCAAAAGCTTTAAACATGTTGGTGCGTGTTGGTTTACTAAAGAAAATACCACTACAGAAATAGATAATGTTTGTAATTACCTACAAGCCGTTTTAGAATCTGAAGCTATTCCAGAAGACAAGAACATTATTCTTTTTGGCTACTCTCAAGGTGTTAGTGTGGCTTTACGTTATTTAGCAAAATATAAATTAAAGTGTAAAGACATTATTATCCATTCTGGCGGAATTCCTAAAGAGTTAGAGCCAGAGTATTTTAAAAATCTAAATACTAAAGTTACTTTAATCTACGGAACAAAAGACGAGTATTTAATCCCAGAACGTATGGAATACGAGTCCAATAGAGCTAAAGAATTATTTGGTGCTAATTTGGACATTATTCCGTTTAATGGAACGCACGAAGTTAATGTAACGTTGATTAAATCGTTATAAAATTATTATTAATTATTATGGTAACTGCTCTAAAAATTGATATGTTGCTATTGGTAGACCACCAAATAAAGAATTCGATGGGTTATTAAAAATATTACCACTTATAAATTGTACTTCCGAATTTGCACCTATATATATTGTTTCACCATTCATATTTACATCTGTATTTGAGTATCCTGTAGATGTATAAGTCGCAATTGGTGGACCACCAAATAAAGAATTATTTGGGTCATTAAATACTTGACTACTTATATGTGGTATTTCAGAATTTACACCTATATAATTTAAACGTCCATCTCCATTAGCATCTCCAGACCACATTGCAACTACTCCATTTGGCATTCCAAAAGTTGTTTGTGCATTTGTTCCAAAAGTTATTGGATTTCCACTATCTGTAAAATCTATATTTGTAGATTGATCTGATAACGAGAATACTGCATTACTTATAATTCCTAAATGATTTCTATGGTTTATAGATACATAATAATTATTAACTGGTGCATTAATAGTTAACTCTTTTATGCCATCTAAATTAACAATATCTCCATCTCTTTGTAATAAGGCAGATCTTCCAGCTATTACATTTGTATTATCGTTAGCATCACGTAATTCTACCCAAATCCAATCTACAATATCATCTTCTGGTAATCCTGTTCCATTAGTTCCTCCTGTATTAAATACCGATGTTAAACACGTTGCGCCATCTGCATATGGAGATGTAGTTGGTAAATAACCTGAAGACCTTAAATCGTCTCGCATTAAGTTACTTCCACTAGATAATAAAGCGCCTTGTAAAAACACTACTGGATTTAAAGTAACTGGAGTTATTTTTAAATTAACTTCTGTTGTTGTATAGATAACATCCCAATTATAACCTGCAGGCAAATTTACCGTGTCAAAAGTTCCTAAAATATTACCTGCTTTTAAAATTGTAAAAGTATCTCCTATATTTGGTGTGTAATTATATAAATAAACATCTAATACACCACTTAAATTGGCTGTGTTTGCTACTTCTACATTACTAAAACTTGTTAAGCTTTCTAAGTGTATTTTTAATTTGCTATTATTGTGTGTGTAGTTGTCGTTAAAAATATAAGTTCCTGCAAAAAGAGTTGAGAAAAAAAAGTAAGATGGTTGTAAAACACCATCGTTATTACTAAAATCACCTGTATGACTAATATTATATCCCAATAAAGTACCTGTGTTATCAATACTTCCAGCGTTAGATATATTTCCAAAATTACTTAAAAGATTAATATTTTCTAGTATGCCATCTACAGTATTAATTAAGGTTCCGTCTAATCCATTCTGTAAGGACCCATTATTTGTTATTAAATTTGCATTAGTAATACTATTAGTGTTTATTAAAGATCCTGCACTCCATAAATTACCTAGATTATCAATAATACCTCCATTATTAAACACTCCTCCAACAAATACAAATAAAAATGAATTTAATGTATTATTTATTTGTCCCAAATTTGTTGTTGTACCCTTTGTATGTATGGCTCTACTGTTATCTACAGTACCAAAAGCAGCTATATTAAATGTACCTAAATTATCTATTATTCCTGTATTATTTATGTAGTTGGTGTTTTCTAATAGTCCTGTACCAGTTAGAGTTATAGTGCCTACATTATTTATAGTTCCTGTAGTGTTACTTATAGTTCCTGAATTATTAATACTACCAGTGCTTTCAACTAATGTGGTTCCTGTATTCGTTAAGACTCCTGTACTAGTCTGTGTAATACTTCCTGAATCAGACAATGTTGCACTATTGTTAATTGTTCCTGAATTTGATAAAACACTTGTTTCTGTTAAAGTAGTTGTTCCTGAGTTATTTAAGTTTGCAGAAGTAACAATGTTAATTGACCCAGAATTAGTAAGCTCTCCTCCAGACTCGACACTTAATATACCTTTGATTGTTATGTTTCCTGTAGTGTTAGTGGTTAAATCACCAGTGTTTGATATGGATCCTTCGTTTTCAATAGAAATATTTCCTGAATTAGTAAAAATGCCATCAGATTCAATATTTAGTGTTCCTGAACTAGTGAAGGTTCCTAAAGCAGATTGTGTTATTGTTCCAGAGTTAGCTATGCTCCCTGTAGTTGTTAAGATAATGTTTCCAGTATTATTTATCACCCCATTAGGTTCTATACTTATAATCCCAGAGTTGTTTATGTTTCCAAGTTCTCCAGTAAGATATTGTTCAATATTTATGGTTCCATAATTGGTTATAGTTCCATAATTATTTATGAAGCTTTTATTTGTCGAAATTATAGTTCCATAATTACTCATAGTTCCATAGTTAGCTGTAGTACCGGGGTTAGGTCCTGATAAACTATTAGATTTAATAGTTCCATAATTTGCAAAATTATCTTCAAATTTTAAAGAAACAAAATTCTCTATAACTCCTGGTCCTAGCATTTCAGATGTTCCGTTTATAAGTAAATCACCACTAGTGTCTATGGTGCCGTGATTGGTTAGTGAATTTAGTGTTATTTTGCCATCACCAGATATTAACCCTAAGTTAGTTAATGAGTTTATAGTAGTACCTATAGCTACTCCATATCCTGATGTGTCAATAGTCCCTGAATTAATAAAAGTTCCTGTACTATGATTTAAAGCATCCAAAACAGTTACTTCTCCTGAATTATAAAAAGCAGGGGTATAAGATTGAGATTGGTCTGTATTAGCATATAATTCTCCACTAAAAATAAAAATTTCACCATTATTTGTAAATGTTTTTGTATAATTTGCTTTTGCACCAAATACAATTTCAATTTCTCCATTGTTCAGTATATTATCGTTAAAAGTTATATTTGAGTTTATTATAACTTTATCTCCAGCATTTATAGTTGTACCAGGGTAATAAGGTGTCCAAAAATCATTAGATAATGTGTAAAACGGATCAAAACCTACTACATTATGACTAAAAGTAAAAGTAGTTTGTGCATTGCTATTTAGAAGCCCTAAAAAAAGAAAAAGTATTAGACTGCCTTTTTTTAATAGGTGGTTGGTAGTTTCTAACATATTGGTGTTTTTTGTAAAGTTACAACTTCACAACTAAAAAAAACATATATGCATCTGATTTTTAACTTATTAAAATTAATAAAACATGCAACAATTATGTTATAAACAAATAAGGCTTACCACAATAGGTAAGCCTTATTATATTATTCTAAAACCAATAAAAATTATTCTACCAAATGCTTCACAATAGCTTTTACAGGTAAAATAGCTTTGGTATGTTCTATACTTGGTCCTGCAACCCAAACGGTTTTATATGTGGCTTTTTTAGCAGCGTTTTCTGCTGCTTTCATACCAATAGAAAAACGTATCATTTTAACCCATTTTTTAAGTTTCTTATTTTTATTTAAAACAGTTTCTATCCAAGTTTGCTTGGTTCCTATTTTTTGAACGTAAGGTGTGTTAATTACTGTGCAAGGTGTTCCAGAAATTCGCTCGGTCATTACAATATCTTTAGCGCCATAATCTACACAAGCTTGTTTATATTCTTCTGTAACACTAGCTTCTGTACTCGCAATAAATGGGCTTCCAACAGAAACACCTTCGGCTCCATAACTTAACATCTTATCAATATCGGCTTTACAACCAACGCCACCAGCAGAAATTACAGGAATTGTTAAATTCATATTTAATAAAGAGGTTAATTCTTGAGGTGTTAAATTTCCTCTATGTCCACCAGCTTCACTATTTACTGCTATTGCTGCGTCTGCACCTAGTTCTTGAACCTTTTTAGCAAAACGCAAATCGGTAACATCACAAAATACTTTTATTCCAGCTTTATGTGCCTGATTTATAGTTTCTTCTGGACTACCAAGAGATGTTATTATAAAGTCGCAGCCTTCTTCACATAAAACCCTTAACTGTTCTTTGTATTTTATATTAGACTTATTTACAATTAAATTAAACCCAAAAGATCCGCCTTTTGGTTTTGCTGTTTTAAGTTCTTTTGCTGCAGCTCTTAACTCATCTAAAGTTCTATAATTAAGTGCAGGAATACAACCAGCTATCCCTGCATCCATAGATTCTTTAACCATTGAAACATTAGACACTAAAAACATTGGTGCCATAATTACTGGATATGTAATATCTAAAAGTTGAGTTAGTTTGGTTTGCATATAATCTTATTTTTATGAATTCAAATATACAAAAATATTATGCGCGCATAGCACTTGCTGGTTTTTTCTATTACCAACTACTCGAAAACCTCCAATAGGTAAAATATTAATAGGTACAGATGTTATTAAATCTATTTCTTAGATTATTGCTTCATAATTGTTATTTAAGATAAACCTTGAACCTTGAATATTACAATGTAAATCGTCTGAAAAATAACTGGTTGAAAAAATCTGGACATTAAATTCTGAGACATTAGGCAAGGAAAGTTTTATTCAGGTTATAGCAACGCCGCAATATGGTAAACAATTTAAATGAATTGGAATGGATAAATGGAATAACTTATAACAAGAAAAAGAATATTATATTTGTTATTGTAAGAATTGGGATAATTTTTTTGAATTAAAAATTACTGAATAATGAAAATCATAGAGTTTAATAAAACGAATACCATTTTTAATCAATTTATATCTGTAATTAGAAATGTAGCGATTCAAAAAGATCAATTACGTTTTAGACGTAATTGTGAACGAATGGGTGAAATTTTCTCTTATGAAATCAGTAAAACTTTAGATTATTCAACAAAGCAAGTTATAACACCATTAGGCACTTCAGATATTAACACTTCTGATAATCAAATAGTTTTAGCTACTATATTAAGAGCTGGTTTACCATTACATCAAGGAATGCTTAATTATTTTGATGGAGCCGAAAATGCTTTTATTTCTGCCTTTAGAAAACATACTGACAATGATACAGATTTTACTATAGAATCTGAATATTTAGCTTGTCCAGATATTACAAATAAAACCGTTTTACTTTCTGATCCTATGTTAGCTTCTGGAGCTTCCATATTAGCTGCGTACAAAGCCTTATTAGCAAATGGAACACCAAAGCAACTACACGTAATTGTGCTTATTGCTAGTCAACAAGGAATTGATTTTATTCAACAACATTTACCAAAAAACATAACTTTATGGGTTGGTGCTATTGACCAAGAAATGAACGATAAATCATATATCATTCCTGGTCTAGGTGATGCTGGTGATTTGGCTTTTGGAGAAAAGATGTAATCATAACGTCAACAATCAACCAAACCTTCTCTAAATTTACAACCTCTTTTGATTTAGGGTTTATCAACTAAAATAAAAAGTATTAATTCTGTTATTTAGTTCGTTTATTAAATAGTTATTAAATACTAATCTAAAAAACGATAATAACCACATTTTAAATAAGCACCTTCTGGAAAACCTATGGGATGATCTGAATCGTGCTGTGTTTTTAAAACGACTTTATATTTTCGGTTAGAAGATCCTAATGCTTGACTATTAATATCTAAAAATGCCTGACTAAGAACTCTTGATGAACAAGATGCTAAAACTAATAGTCCATTTTTAGCTGTTAATTGCTCACCTAAATTAGCTAATTGCGAATATTTCTTTTTTGCTAATTCTATTTCCGATGCTTGTTTTGCAAAACTTGGTGGATCTATAACAACGACATCAAAAGTGTTGTTGTTTTTAATTAGTTTTTTTAATTCCTCGAATGCATCACCAGCAATAACTTTATGTTTACCTGAATAATTATTTAGTTTCCCATTTTGTAATGCTATTTCTAAAGCTTGCTTACTTATATCTAAACTGGTCACTTCTTTAGCATTATTATATAACGCATGAACAGAAAATCCACCAGCATAAGAAAACACATCTAATACTGTTTTGCCTTTACTCCACTCGCCTACTTGTTTTCTATTGGCTCTATGATCTAAAAAATAACCTGTTTTATGACCTTTAATTACGTTTGCCGAAAAATTTACGTTGTGCTCTACAAATTCTACAACTTCGTTTTCTAAAGAACCATAAACAACTTCTCCGTTTTGTAACTTGTGTAATTTAGAGTTTTCTAAACTTCTACTTAATCTTACAACAACAGTTTTAGCATTCGCTATTTGTTGTAAATCTGGAATAATAGTTTCTAAGTAAGGTAACCAAATTTCAGAGTAAATTTTAACGACTAAAACATTTGCATAAACATCTGCTATTAAGCCAGGAAAACCATCATTTTCTCCAAATAATAAGCGGTAACTATTAGTGTTAGTTCTTAATAAATCCTCACGTTTAGAAAAAGCATCTTGTATTTTATGGTGAAAAAAATCTGCATTAATTTCTGCTTTTTCTGTACTACTATGCAGCATTTTAATTCGAATTGGCGAATTAGCATCGTATAAACCTAAACCAATAACTCTGTTTTTATTTTTACCAAATACAATAGCTAAATCTCCAGATTGTGCATTGTCTTTTATCTTAACAATATTATCTGAAAAAACCCAAGGATGATTTTGTAGTACAAATTGTTCGCCTTTTGCATTAAGTTTTACAGCTAAATGTTTTGGTTGGTAATTAGAATTTATTCGCGTAGAAAAAGACATTAATTTTAATTTGATGTAAAGGTAGTATTTTTGGATTTTAATGAGAGCTTCATTTTTAAAAGTTAACCGATTTAATCTTTAATAAATACCAACTTCATTATTTTTTCGTTAGTTTTAGTGCAACCTACAACTAAACCTATGGCATCTTATATTTTTGAATTGTTTCCAGATCTTAAACCATTTGACTACAACTTGCATTATGAGGACTTTTTTTTAAATAAAAACTGGGTTTTAGTTAATGGTATTAATCATAAAAAAGCCATTTATGTCTTTAAAGACGAAAACACATTATCTATTACAGAGAATGATACTGTAACAGAAACTTCGTGGTGTATAACTATTAAAAACACGTTTTCTATAGATACAGAAGATGGATTAATTACCGTGAAAGCCTATTTTAAAGACACAGATGTTTTAGTGTTAAATCATAAAAACACAGATGATTTTGCACTTTATATAAATGAAGAAAATTATAACGAAGATTTAAATAACATTGAAGATGTACAAAAATTTCTTCATGAAAAATACACTAAAAAAGCAACCGATTTAATTTACGATCATGAGTTTTATTTTATAGAACAATCTAAAGAGTATGGGCCTTTTACAGTAGAAGAATTAGCTAAAAAAGTAGAAGAAAACACTATAAGTGAGCATTGTTTTGTTAGAGATGTTAATGAGCACGATTACTCTAAAAAAATACGCATTAGAGACCTAACTAAAGCTTTTTAAAAAACTTGACTTTGTCATTTTTTTAAGTTAACTTCGTTTAACTGCTGATATAAAACATTATAACGATTTCATATCATCTTGTTACCTGCAAGCTATAAAAACAAATTATGTAAATAACATCTAGCAAATACATGAGTATTTTACCAACAGAAAAAAAAATAAAAGTTAATAAAGGAGACATACTTCTTAAACAAGGTCAAATAACAAAACATGGTTATTTAGTAAAAACTGGATGCCTTAAAAGTTATACTTTAGACAATAACGGCAAAGAGCATATTTTACAATTTGCGCCAGAAAACTGGATGATTTCAGATTTGGATAGCTTTACAAATCAAATACCTTCAGTTATTTTTATTGAAGCTATAGAAGATAGTGAAGTTGCATTTATTTCTAAATCAGAATTTAATGACATTTCGCAATTAGAAAAACCAGAACTCATTGAAATTGCAACAAAATTTAGAAACAATTTAATTGCCACAAATAAGCGTGTTATAGGATTATTAAGTGCTACTGCAGAGCAACGTTATATAGACTTCACATTACTTTATCCTACACTAGTACAACGCTTACCACTTAAACTTATAGCATCATACATAGGTGTTACACCAGAATATTTAAGCGAAACAAGACGTAAACTGGCAAAAAAATAGCCTCAACTTCATTTCTTAAGGTATCTTATTTTTATTCTTTTTTATAAAGTCCAACTTTGCAGTTATAAATATTAAACTTTATAAAAATGACTGATCAAAAAAGAAACAAAGTTTTACACATTGGCTTATGGATAGCACAAGCATTAGTAGCTTTAATGCTACTTTGGGGAGCATTTGCTAAACTTGGTACTCCAATAGAAGAACTTGCTAAAATGATGCCTTGGGCTACAGAAAATCCATCTTTAGTTACTTTAACAGGTATTGTTGATTTATTAGGTGGTTTAGGTTTACTATTACCAGCATTACTTAAAATTAAACCTCAACTTACCATTTATGCTGCTTATGGTACAATTGCACTTATGGTAGCAGCTGCAATATTTCATATCTCTAGAGGTGAGTATGAGTCTGTAGGAATGAATGTTGTAATACTTCTTATTGCTGTATTTATAGCATGGGGAAGAAGTAAAAAAGAGCCTATTTTACCTAAAGTATAAACATAAAGGTTAATGAATAACATCAAAACATTTTTTACATCTAAGTATATTTTATGGTTAATATTAGCCATACCAGGTACATTACTTACTGTAAGCTATTATCGTGATCAAGTAAACTATGATATGATAATGCATATCACAGGGGAATTTGCTGGTCGCATGTTAATTATTAGCCTTATTGCAACACCTTTAAAACTATTATTCCCAAAAGGAAAAATTGCTAAATGGTTATTAAGAAACCGTCGCTTTTTTGGAGTGGCGGCTTTCTCTTATACACTATTACACACTATTTTTTATGTTTTAGAATACAGATCGGAAGAGCAC
>NZ_JBELDZ010000086.1:0-9783 GCF_042094015.1 Aurantibacter sp.
ATAACTTTTAATTGAAGTCACTACATAAAAAAGTGTCATTATCTTTGTGCAAAATAATATTTTATGTCAACTACATTCTCAGATTTAGGAATAAGTAAATCATTACAGCAAAGCCTTAGTGTTTTAGATATTTCTAGACCAACAGAAATACAAGAAAAATCGATTCCTGTAATTCTTAAAAATGAACAAGATGTTGTGGCATTAGCAAAAACCGGAACAGGTAAAACTGCTGCTTTTGGTTTACCGCTACTACAATTAATAGATACTAAAAAACCGACTATTCAAGCTGTTATTTTGGCACCAACACGAGAGTTAGGACAGCAGATATCTTCTAATTTGATTTCTTTTTCTCAAAATAATCCTGAAATTAGTATAGCTACTATTTGTGGAGGAATACCAATAAAACCACAAATTGAAACTTTAAAAAACATAACTCAGATTGTGGTGGCAACACCAGGTAGATTGGTAGATTTAATTAAAAGAGATGCTATTAATATTAAAGAAATTTCTCACTTTATTTTAGATGAAGCAGATGAAATGGTTAGCGCTTTAAAAGAAGGTTTAGACGAGATTATTAAAGAAATCCCTAAAAAGCGACGCACCTTTTTGTTTACAGCAACCTTATCTGGAGCTATTAAGCAATTGGTAAATAATTACATGTCTAAAAATGTGGTGACTATTGAAGCTAATATGGCTACAATGGGACATCAAGGTATAGAACATCAATTTGTTGTGGTAGAACCTATTGAGAAATTAGAGGTTTTAATGCATTTTTTAAATTCAAAAGAAGGACAACAAGGTATAATTTTCTGTAAGACAAAAGCTGCTGTAAATAAGTTAGCAAAGAACTTGGCAATTAATAAATTCTCATCTGGCGCTATACACGGAAGTTTAACACAAGGAATTCGTGATCGTATAATGGGACAATTTCGCGATGGGCATATTAGTATTTTGGTAGCAACAGATTTAGCTGCTAGAGGAATCGATGTGAAAGACGTAGCTTACGTAGTTAATTATCATCTACCAGATACTTACGATAATTATGTACATAGAAGTGGTAGAACAGCAAGAGCAGGAGCAAAGGGTTTATCTTTAACAGTATTACAACAAGAAGAAGTTTTTGAAATACCAGAATTTGAAGCTGAATTAGGTATTAAATTTAATAAGTACGAAAAAGCTGATGCTAAAAGTATTGAAGAAAATAACGGTTTAATTTGGGCTAAAAAAATATTTAAAACGAAACCAAATCGTGACGTTTCAGAAGATTTTAAAGGACGAATTAAAACGATTTTTCATCATTTAACAAAAGAAGAATTAGTAGATAAGATTTTAGCAAATTATATTGCAGAAACAACTGCTAAGACCACAAAATCAGAAGTTGTTAAAAAGAAGAAAAGAAAGTCATAATAATATAATTATACTATGGCAAACCAAATTAAATCACAACAAGCAATTTTAGATAAACTTAATATTTCGGCATTAAATCCAATGCAAGAAGAAGCCTTGTTGTCTATAACTTCGGTAGAAAATACGGTCTTATTATCGCCAACAGGAACAGGGAAAACTTTGGCGTTTTTATTACCAACATTACAAACTTTGGATATTAAGTCTAAACATGTGCAATTGTTAATTTTAGTACCATCGCGTGAGTTAGCAATACAAATAGAGCAAGTTATCCGTGAAATGGGAACTGGTTTTAAAGCCAATGCTGTTTATGGTGGTAGACATTTTTCTAAAGATAAAATAGAATTAGCACACGAACCAGCTATTTTAATAGGAACGCCAGGAAGAGTTGCAGATCATTTAAGACGAAAAACATTTTCTGTGAATCAGCTTAAAACGTTGATTTTAGACGAGTTTGATAAATCTTTAGAAGTTGGTTTTGAAGAAGAAATGAGTCAAATTATTTCAAGCTTACCATTTATAAAACGACGTATTTTAACTTCTGCAACAAAGGATATGCAAATCCCAAGATTTGTAGGCTTAAAAGACGAAATCATTATAGATTATTTAGGTACGTCTAAAGCGTCTAAATTAGAAATTAAAACCGTTATTTCTCAAGACAAAAACAAACTAAATACTTTAGTTGATATATTGCAATCAATTGGAAATAAGCCAGGTATAATTTTCTGTAATTATAAAGACACTATCAGTTTTGTAAGTGATTATTTAAATAAAAACAACATACCTCATGGAACATTTTATGGGGCAATGGAGCAAGTAGATAGAGAACGAGCATTAATAAAATTTAGAAATGGAACACATCAAGTTATTATAGCTACAGATTTAGCTGCTAGAGGTTTAGATATTCCAGAGCTTAATTATATTATACATTATCAATTACCTTTAAAAGCAGAAGAATTTACACATAGAAATGGTCGTACAGCTCGTATGAATTCTGAAGGAACATCGTATGTTTTACAGTGGGAGAAAGAAACTTTACCTGATTTTATTGAAGCACCAATTTTAACGGATTTAGAATCTAAAAATGAAGAAATAACAACAAACTGGTCGACTTTATTTATTTCTGGAGGACGAAAAGATAAGATCTCTAAAGGTGATATTGCTGGCTTATTTTTTAAACAAGGAAACTTAGAGAAAAATGAGTTAGGAATTATAGAATTAAAACAAGATTGCGCCTTTATATCTGTGCCAAAGTTGAAAGCACAAGATTTAATAGAAAAAACGAACAATACACGACTTAAAAAGAAAAAAGTACGTGTTACGTTAATATAATACAGCTTAGCGAATATGAGCAAAGAGTCAAAAAATATAGATATAGAATCTTGTATTGCAACCATACAAAGTCTTTTAGACGATACAAACCAGTTATTTGAATTGCCAGAAGCGCAACGTGTATCGCTTTTTAAAGTAGCAGGAGAATTAACCAGACCAAATCGTGATGAATTTCAGCGTAGACGTAAAGATGCTAAAAAAGCAGCTAAACGTAAGCAAATTGAAGCCGATAAGCACGCTAGAAAATCTACAGGAATACGAACAGCAAGAGAAAATACGATTTTTGAAGCACCAAAATTATTGGCAGCAGCTCAATTATCTGAAGAAACACCAGAATTAGAATCTGCAAGAAATTGTTATGTCTGTAAAACAATGTTTACTAAACTTCATCATTTTTACGATACAATGTGTACAGATTGTGGTGATTTAAACTACGCTAAACGTTTTCAACTTACAGATTTAACTGATCAAGTCGCTGTAATTACAGGTTCTCGTTTAAAAATCGGCTATCATATTACATTAATGTTATTACGTTCTGGAGCTACAGTTATTGCAACGACACGTTTTCCAGTAGATTCTGCTATTCGTTTTGCTAAAGAAGAAGATTATAAGCAATGGAGCGATAGATTACATATTCACGGCTTAGATTTACGTCATATTCCAAGTGTAGAGATTTTCTGTAATTACATAGAGCAGAAATATGATAGGTTAGATATTTTAATCAACAATGCCGCACAAACCGTAAGAAGACCATCAGGATTTTATTTTCATTTAATGGAAAAAGAAGAATTACCTGTGTCAGATTTACCAAAATTAGCACAACCATTTTTAAAAAATCATTTAGAGTGTTTACAAGAATTATCAGATTTAAGTGTAAGTACTACTAAAACTAGTAAAAACAATGTATTGCCAGTAACGTGGCACGGACCAGAGCCAGGCATAGGATTAAGAAATTCGGCAGAATTATCTCAAATCCCATATAGTTTTGATAATTCGTTACAAGCAAAAGAAGTCTTTCCTGAAGGCGAATTAGATGCAGATTTACAACAAGTAGATTTACGTAAAACTAATAGTTGGCGTTTAAAACTAGGTGAAATTGAAACGACTGAAATGGTAGAAGTACAGTTGGTTAATGCTGTAGCGCCATTTGTATTATGTAATCGTTTGTCGCAATTAATGATGAAGGAAAATACAGGAAAAAAGCATATTATAAACGTTTCTGCTATGGAAGGGAAATTCCATAGGTTTAAAAAAGAAGATCGTCATCCACATACTAATATGGCAAAAGCGGCTTTAAATATGCTAACACATACATCTGCTTCAACATTTGCAAAATCTGGTATTTATATGAATGCGGTAGATACAGGTTGGGTTACAGACGAAGATCCTGTAGAATTATCTAAGAAGAAAGTAGAACAACACGATTTTCAGCCACCATTAGATATTGTAGATGGCGCAGCACGTGTTATGGATCCATTAATAGATGGTATAAACACTGGTAAACATTGGTGTGGTAAGTTTTTAAAGGATTATTTTCCAATAGATTGGTAACTTATGGGTAATAAACATCTTTACACTTTAAATTTAAAATGGATTGGAGAGTCTTATATAAATTCTATTAAAAACGATAGGTTATATGAAATAGCTATTCCAGGAAAATCTAGTTTTAAAGGTTCTGCAGATCAAACGTTTCATGGCGATGCTACTTTGCTAAATCCAGAAGATATGTTATTGTCTGCTTTATCCTCATGCCATATGATGTCTTATTTCTATGTATGTAGACAGAATGCTATTGAAATCATTTCATATCAAGATCAGCCTTTAGGAACTTTACAAGTTAATTCTAATGGAAGCGGACAGTTTAGCAAGATTATATTAAAACCTTTAGTTATAATAAAAAGCAAATTAGATTTAGAATTAGCTATTAGTTTACATAGTAAAGCAAAATCACTTTGTTTTATTGGTAACTCTTGTAATTTCCCAATAGAAGTAGAGCCGATAGTAGAAATAGAGTAGTGTTATTATTTATCTTATTTTAATTCTTGGCACGCATATTGCTTATATCAAAGTAATTAATACAATAAATTATATTACAATGATTAAAGGAACAGTAAAATTCTTCAATGACGACAAAGGTTTTGGATTCATAACAGAAGAAGGTTCAAACACAGACCATTTTGTACACATTTCAGGTTTAATTGACGAAATTCGTGAAGGCGATGACGTTGAATTTGAATTAACAGAAGGTAAAAAAGGATTAAATGCAATTAACGTAAAAGTTATCTAAACATAAAATCTTATTAAATCTAAGCCCATCATTTACTTGATGGGCTTTTTTTATAGAATTAATTGTTAGAATATAAAATCAAAAAAACACCAATTAAAATACCAACTAAAGGAATTAATTTCAAACGTTTGTTTTTCTCTTTAAACATAATGCCGCCAATAACAACTGCAATTATAATCTGACTACGTTTTATAGCAGATAATAACATAATTAAGGCATCTGGATCTTGTAGTGCTTTAAAATAGAAATAATCTGCTGCCTGCAATAATATGCCAACCATTGGAATAGACCAACGAAATTTAAAAGCTTTACGCTTATCTGCATAAGGAAACCACGTAATACTTAGAATTACTAATAAAATAAGAATAGTATAAAAGCAAAACCAGAATTGTAATGTTTGTGGATTTAAACTTAAATTCTGAATTAAAAACTTATCATACAAACCACTACTAGCACCAAAAAAAGTAGCTCCAATAATAGCAAATATCCATTTATTACGCTTAAAGTTTATACCTTCTTTTTTTCCAATTCTAGAATATAAAATGACAGAAAATATAATTAAGAAAAAACCAATCCATTGAAATACGTTAGGGCTTTCTTTATAAATTAAAATAGCTCCAATAAATGTAAAAAAAGGTCCAGCACTTCTAATTGGTGTAACTATAGTTATGGGTAAATGTTTTAAAGCTTGATATGCTAAAACCCAAGAACTAGCCATTATTGCAGATTTAATAAAAATAAAACCGTGCATTTGCCAAGATAATTCTTGGAAGTTATAACCATTTTGCTCTGTATATTCAGGGTAAAAAAAGGATAAAAGATAGAATAGAGCTACAAAAAAGAAACCACTAGAAACGGTTCCTAAAAGCACAGGAAATACTTCGTTACCTTGTACGGCATATTTTTTACATAAATTATGTAAGCCAAGAAATAAAGCGGCTAAAAGCCCTAGATACATCCACATAAGCCACAAAGATATACTTTAATATTAATTTATTTAACTTGGGTTTAACATAGAACATAAACAGATTAGCACAAGTTTTTATCAATTACTTCATCTAATAAAACATAACATATAAAAAGATTAATTATGACGATTGCTAAAATCAAAACTGGACTTACTTTTTTTTCATTATTTACTAGTGTAGCACTTTTTGCACAAGGACCAGGCGGAAGAGGAGGAATGCAAGGACAAGGAAATAGACAACCAAGAACTGAAAAGCCAGATGCGTTCAAAATAATGTCAAAGTTAGATACAAATAATGATAATACCATAGATAGAGATGAGGCTTCAAACGATAAAAGAGGTAAGATTTCTGAAATGTTTGATAAAATAGATACTGACTCTAATAATTCGATATCCTTAGAAGAATTAGAAGCTTCATTAGAGAATAGAGGTCCAAAAAGGAAATCTGCTAAAGAATTAATTAAAGAGTTAGATGACAATAAAGATGGTACATTAAATGAATTGGAAATTGCAGCTAAGAAAAATATACGATTAATGAATTATTTTAAGAAAATTGATATCAACAATGATAATGAGCTCGATAAAAAAGAATTGAAACTGTTTTTATTAAAGGACAGAAAAGAAAAAAGGGACTAAAAAAACACTTAGATTATGAAAATTATAAATTTATTTCTTGCTGTTTTATTTTTTTGCTTATTATCCTGTAATAGTTCTAAAGAAAGTGGTCATCATCACGATTCTGATTCGGATCATTCTCACTCTCATTCAATAGAAAAAGCATCAAATAATACAACTAATTACTTTGAAGATTATCAGTTAGAAGACAATAATTATGGAACAACAACCATAGTTTCTATTAAAGGAGATAAACGTATTATGGAAACTAATTCATTACCAAATCATAAAACAGGTGATTTTCCAAATCAAGGAAATCCTAATATTATTACTGCTCAAAAGAAAACATATACGTTTCCTATAATTCCTAAATACACAGGAAAAGCTCGATGGATGAGAGAACCTGGCGTTGCTTTGAACGGAATTAAATTTGAACCAGGAACCGCAGAAGTTGTAGAATGTGATTCTGGAGAAAACTATAGAGTAGAAGCTATTCAAAATATAATAGACTTAGGTTTAGATTTTAATAATGCACACGTACAACCAACAGGTGAATATCATTATCATGGATTGCCAACTTCAATTATTAATACTTTTGATAAAGGAGAAGATCTAGTTCATATTGGATTTGCGTATGATGGTTTTCCTATTTACGTTTCTAAAAGTGAAAAATATGCACCAAGTTTTAAGTTGTTAGACGGAAACAGAAAAGGAGAAGATTGTATTTATGAAAACCCAATGGAAAGTAGAGATATTTCTGTTGGAGGACATCATGATGGAACTTATGGATCTGATTATGAATTTGTAGCAAATTCTGGTGATTTAGACGAATGTAACGGAATTACAGTTAATGGAAAATACATGTATTTAATAACTAAAGACTTTCCATATGTTGGTAGATGTCTTATGGGTGAAGTTGATAATAAAGAACAAAAAGATTCTCTAAATAGACAACATCAAAGACTAGGAAGAGAAAGAAATCAAGGAGAAAGACCAAGTGTTTTAGAGATTATATCTCAATTGGATATTAATAAAGATGGTAGAATATCAAAAAATGAAGCCAAAGGTCCGTTAGAATACGATTTCTCTAAAATTGATGTAAATAATGATGGACTTATATCTAAGGAAGAATTAGAAAAAGGAGCTAAAGGTCGAGAAAATCAAAAAAGAGGACCAAGACGATAGTTTATAGATCAAATTATGTTTTAACTACAATTTATATTTTAAGTTGTGGTCTTTTCAATTAGAATATTAATTTAAATTCAACAGTTAAAAGGTGAATATTTTTCTAATTTCAGAACTCTTTTGGAAAGCTTATGAAAATGTTCTGAAAAAAAATTAAAGCTGTATTTTTAAAGTTTACGAGAATTTCAAAAACATCTAAAATCTATTTTTTTTTGGCATTGGAAAGCGATGGATAATTGTGTTAAAAATAAATGCCATAGCATTTGAATTTTAAAAAGCAATCAAGCGCATAGGCAGCAGCAATTTTACATAGCGACAAATTACAGATACAAATGTTTAGTTCGAATGTTTCTTAGAATAGTTTATTTAAAAAATAATGAAGGATTGTACAGAATATTAAAATTATGCGAGAAATAAATCGATGAAGTTTAATGACCTCAAGTACTAAATATTATAATGTACTATAAGCAATTTGGGATATTTTACATATATATAACATTATAGCTATAGCTACACATCTAAATTATTCTAACGAAGACACAGTTATGTCAAATATCGCCCAAAAAAGAGCTATTCCGATAATTGCTATAAAATGTACTATAATGTTCTGCGTTATGTAACTTTGCTTTGGAAAAAGCGAAGTTATATTACTACTTTTTCTTATTTTTTTATTCTAAAATATTTCTCTGCAATGTTAATGGAACACTCTTTTTACGAAACGACGTAGGAGAGAAGTGGAATGTGTGTGGAATGAGATTATTACTATTTAATTATCAAATAATTACGGAATTCCGCATATACTTGTGTCTTAAAATAATGTATATTTGAGAGAAGAACTTTTAACCTAGTTATACATTGAATATTCATAAAATCTACGACTATAAATTACTATGGAAAGTAAAGCAGAAATTTAAAAATATTAGCTTAAAGTTTAATATTTTTAAGTTTAAAACTAAAAATAAATTCCTCTTAGAAAAAGAAAGGTTATCAGTAAGAAAGGTTTATCTTTTTGAAATAATTAAGAATATAATTATAGCTTTCTTCTTTGTTATACTATTATATCTCATAGAGTTTTTCTCGCAAAATGCGTATTTAAAATACGTTGATAATTTTCCAAATTGGTTAAAGTATATAGTAGATTTTATTCCCAAACCTAATTATCCTGAAAGTCAAGATGCCGTAAATGGATTCATTTCTTTATTAGCAAGTATTTCAGGTGTTTTGCTTGCTTTGTTTTATCCAATTTTAGCAACAATTGCAAGCTCTGGCTATGCAAAAGTCAATTCTAGTATTAGAAACCTATTGTTTTTAGAACCAATAACTCAAAACTACTTAAGAAGACTAGCTTTCTTAACTGCATACTCAGTTTGTGTTTTACTATTTGCAACATTTGGATTCTATCCAGGAAATTTGATTCTAATTTTTCTAGCAATACTTAGTCTTATCAGTTTATTTAACTTACTTAAAATTGGAGCTGGTGTTTATAGCCTTTTTGAACCAGATACTTTAGCTAAAATTGCCAATAAACAGATAATAGACAATATAAAAAGTGTTACAATTGAAAGTGCATATTGGGATAATTCAAGTTTTCAAAACTTTTTTAGAAGACAGGTTGAGAAAGATATTGAGATTTTGCGATTACTTAACTTTGTAAGTGTTGAAGGAATTTCTGTTAATGAGAAATCTTTTTTAAATACAGTTACTCAAACTTTAGGACTTTTAGAGTTTTATTTAAATAAAAAGAATAGTATTCCCTTAAAAAGCAAATGGTTTAAAAATAAAAGAGAACATAAGTCCTATTTTGAAACTGATATGACTAATAGAGAATTATCTATTAATAATAGGTCATATTTTGTTACTAAAGAAGTATCAAACAATTTTTGGTTTGAAGAACAAATCTTTAATATTTATAGTGAAATTGGTAAAAAAGTTAGCTTATTAGAAAATCAAGAAATAAGATATGAGTATTTAAATAAATCTACTAGAGCATTGC
>NZ_JBELDZ010000087.1:0-9767 GCF_042094015.1 Aurantibacter sp.
ATAATAAAAATGAAAAATTAAACATAGTTGTTTTGTGTTATTTATGGGTTTAAGTCAAGTTGTTCTAAAGTTTGGTAAACTAAATGTGTTGGTAAACCCATAACGTTAAAATAAGAACCTTCTATATGTGTTACTGCTATTTGTCCAATCCAATCTTGAATTCCGTAAGAACCAGCTTTATCTAACGGCGAAAAATTTTTAATGTAATACCAAATTTCATCATCTGTTAAGGCTTTAAACGTCACTTTTGTAGTGTTATTCACCGTTTTTTGAGTCGTTTTGGTTTTAAAATTGACAGATGTAATCACTTCGTGTGTAGCATTACTTAAAGATTTTAACATAGCAAAAGCTTCATCATTATCTTTAGGCTTTCCTAAAGCTTTATTGTTATGCCAGACAATTGTATCACTTGTAATTAGTACATCGTTTGTTTGTAATTCGTCTTTAAAAGGTAAAGCCTTTAATTGTGCTAAATAATCTGTTATTTGAGAATGCGCTAAAGAATCATCAAAAATTTCATCTATAGGTTTTAGTCTAACTTCAAAAGGGATATTTAAATCCTTAAAAAACTGCTGTCTTCTTGGAGATCCAGATGCTAAAATAATTCTGTAATTTTTTAAAATATCCTTAAGCATTTTCTAAAATGTATTTAAATAGAAACATTGAGCAGACACCTGTAAATAAAGTGATTTTAAGTACTAAACTTATTCTTGAAAATTCTTTTTTATGTTTCGCTGAAATTAGCTGTATTGCACAATACAGTAAAGGTGCAATAACTAAAAACACAAAATAAGCTAAAACATAAGTGTATTTGTAAAAATAAATATAGTTGTAGTAGATTACACTCATTATAGTTATAACCACTAACCCGAAACTGACTAAAGCAGTTCTTTTTATTCCGAATGCTATTGGTAACGTATTTACGCCTTGTTTATAATCACCATCAATATCTTCGCAATCTTTTACTAATTCCCTAATTAGGTTAATGAAAAACGCAAAAATGGCATAATCAAGAAGTAAAGACATCATTTGTTTTTGGAAGTCTTTATTCTCTAACGTTATTGCTGGAGTTAGATCAAAAACCCCAACAATTAAGATACTTAATCCTACTAAAAGAGATATAATAATATTTCCTAAAATTGGAATGTTTTTTAAATTGGTTGCATAGGAGTAGAGCAAACCTGCAACTAATATAAAAACGGCTAAAAAAGCATTTTTATCAATACTATTACTAACATATAAACCAAAACAAACGCCTATTATAGTTAACGCCATGTATAAGTTGTTTGCAGTGTTTAGGCTTATTTTTTTTGTAACAATAAGTTTGTTTGGTTTGTTTATGCCATCTGCAATAACATCGTTAATATCATTAATAACATAGCCACCAGCAGCAATGCAAAGTGTTGCTATAACTAAACAAGTAAATTGAATGGTATTAAGTGTTGTAAAAATATCAAATGTTGGAAATAACACAAATTTTATAACAATTTGAGTAAATGCAATAATGAATAAATTTTTATATCTAATTAGGTTTAGGTAATTCATTAATTTAATAGTTTAATATTTGTGTTATTTAGTTTTGGAATTTTAAGATAATTCTCGACTGCGCTCGAACGGACATTTAATTAAAAGTTCCATTTGTTTTGTACTTTTAAGACTTGTTCAATAATCTCTCTAACACAACCTTTTCCTCCATTTTTATGAGAAATATAATTAGAGATTTGTTTAACTTCTGGAACTGCATCTTGCGGACAACAAGCTAACCCAACTAATTTCATTACTTCAATATCCATAATATCATCACCAACATAAAGAATTTCTTCGGGTTTTAGATTGTGTTTTTCTACAAAAGAGTTATAAACTTCTAATTTATTTTGTGAGTCTAAGAATACATTGGTAATACCTAAGGTTTCTAAACGTTGTTTTACACCTTGGTTTGTCCCAGCAGAAATTATTGCCATGTTATAGCCTTGTTTTATGGCATATTTTACTCCAAAACCATCTTTAACATTCATAGTTCTTAATAATTCGCCATTTTCTGAAATTTGAATATCTCCGTTAGTTAAAACGCCATCAACATCAAAAATAAAAGTGGTAATTTGATGTAAGTATTCTTTATAACTTTTAGCGTTGTCCATGTGTTTGTTTTATTGATTTTGTTAATAGTTCGTAAACGTCTTTTTGCATCTCATTATCCAGCATTTTTAGCTGCTTTTTAATGGTTTTTTTATCACCACGTTTAGCTGGTCCAGTTTGAGCTTTGTATGGAGAAACATCATCTATCTTTCTAGCAGTTTCTTTAATTAAAGGTTTTAGAATGTCAAATTCTGCCGATTGACTTTCGCAAATTTCATGCGCAATTCTATAAATTTGATTCGTAAAATTATTAGCAAAAACAGCTGCTAAATGTAATGCTTTACGTTGATTGGTATTTACTTTATGAATTATACAACCTAATGCTTCACCAATAGTTTTAAGTGTATTAAAATCTTCTTTTCTCAATGCTTCAACACAAATTGGAACTTCAGAAAATTCTAAATCTACATCTTTAGAAAAACTTTGTAATGGATAAAAAACACCTCTTTTATGTTTCATATCTATATCATACAATCTAACGCTACCAGATGTATGGACTACTAATCGGTCTTTAAAAGGCAATTGTTTAGAGACGTCTTCTATAGCATCATCGCTAACAGCAATAATATAAACATCACTTTCTTTTAAATTTTGTAAATCAGATGTAATACTAACCTCATTGCTATATTTAGAAATCTGCGTTAAATTTCTACTAAACCATTCGTTAATAACAATAGTTTCACAGTTCTTAATTGCGTTATATAGATGTGTGGCTACATTTCCAGAGCCTATTAAAGTAATTGAAATCATACCGCTAAAATAGCTAAGTTATAACACATTTAAAAGGGAAAAATAGTATCTTTGATACAGATGAAAAACGACATTAAAAACAGAGAAGATATAGCGTTGTTAGTTGATGCTTTCTATGAGAAAATTCGAAAAGATAACGTTTTAGGACCAATCTTTAATGGAATGATTTTAGATTGGGAAACGCACTTAAATCATTTAACTACGTTTTGGGAAAGCTCTTTATTTATGACTAAAAAGCTAGAACATCGTTATTCAGGAAATCCATTAGAAGCTCATATTAAAGTCGATAAATACGCTAAGAATACTATAGATGAACACCATTTTGGAATTTGGTTAAATTATTGGTCACAAACCATAGACGACTTATTTGCTGGTGAAGTAGCTGATAACGCTAAACGTAGAGCTAGAAAAATGGCAACATTTATACATATTAAACTTTTTGAAGCACGAGAAAATTAAGACCTCAATTTTTAACATAATATTACCTTGTTTTTAGAGAACTAAAACCGAGAGAAACTGCTATCTTTGCACTCAAAATTTAAGCCTTTTCATTATGCAGAATAAGCTCGCTAAAATTCTATTTTCTACTCGATTAATGTCCGTTTTATTTATTGTTTTTGCAGTTGCTATGGCAGCAGGAACTATTTTAGATAGAAATATGGATACGTCTCCAACACCATATACAAGGAATATTATCTATAATGCGTGGTGGTTTGAAGCTATAATGGTGTTTTTTATTATTAATTTTTGTGGAAATATTGTAAGGTTTAGACTATATAAAAAAGAAAAATGGGCAACGTTAACACTTCATTTAGCTTTTATTTTAATTCTAGTTGGTGCGTTTATTACACGCTATTATAGTTTTGAAGGTATGATGCCAATTCGTGAAGGCGAAACCGAAAACACATTTTTATCTCAAAAAACATACATAACTGGTTACGTAAATGGCGATTATAAGATAAATGGTGTTGCGCAGCGATTACCTGTAAACAAAGAAGTTGATTTTTCTGGACGTATGGAGAATAATTTTTCTCATAATGGCGTTTATGGAGATCAGCCTTTTAGCATAGAATTAGAAAAGTTTGTACTTGGTGCTGAAAAAGATATTGTAGCATCAGAAACTGGAGAAGCTTATTTAAAAATGGTTGAAGCAGGAAATAGTTCACCACATAATCATTATTTAAAAGATGGAGGCAAAGCACAAAACATTCATAACACTTTAATAGCATTAAATAATTACCAAGCTGGAGCCATAAATATTAGTTCTAAAAATGGACAGTTATTTATAGAATCTCCATTTGAAGGCGAATATCTTCAAATGGCAACAATGAATAAAGGAAAGCTCTACAAAGACAGTATTCAACCATTAATGTTGCGTTCTCGCTATGTTATTGGAGAAATGCAAATGGTATTTCCAAAGCCTGTAACCAAAGGTGAATTTGATATTGTACAAAAATCTAAATTATTAAAGAATGATGAAGATGGCGTAGTCTTAAAAATAACCACTAAAAATGAAACAAAACGTTTATTATTACTTGGTGGTTTAGGTGTTAATAATCAATTTGAACGCGTAGAAGTTGGCGGATTAGAATTTGATTTCCGTTATGGCTCTAAAGTTTTAAATCTTCCTTTTAGTATAAAATTAAACGATTTTGTTGCGGAACGTTATCCTGGTTCAGCAACAGCTTATGCTTCGTTTATGAGTAAAGTAACAGTTATAGATGAAGAAAAAGGCGATTTTGATTATAAAGTGTTTATGAATAATATTTTAGATCATAGAGGTTATCGTTTTTTTCAAGCTAAGTTTGACGAAAACGAAACTAGAACTATTCTATCTGTAAATCACGATTTCTATGGGACTTGGGTTACTTATATAGGTTATTTCTTATTGTATTTTGGAATGATGGCAATTCTGTTTGACAAAAACACACGTTTTGCTGATTTAAAACGCTATTTAGAAAAGACAAAAGAGAAAAAATCTAAGTTGCTTTCTGTATTACTTATTGCTTTTACTTTAGGAACAAATGCACAAGAGCAACATTCTGAACACGATGGACATAACCACGCAACACAGCAAGTTCAAGAAAATAGTGTAGAACAGGAAGAACAACATTCTGAAAACGATGGTCATGAACATACCAAACGTCAAGAACGAAAAGCACCAACTAAAGCACAAATAGATTCTGTTTTAATAGCTAATGTAGCGCCTAAAGATATAGCAGATCATTTCGGAAAATTAGTAATCCAAGATGTTGGAGGAAGAATGATGCCTGTAGATACGTATGCATCAGAATTATTACGTAAAATTTCTAAGAGTGATACTTATGTTGATTTATCGGCTAATCAAGTCTTCTTAAGTATTCAAGAAAGTCCAATGTTGTGGTATAATGTACCAGTAATTTACATTAAACCTAAAAAAGGAGATTCTTTACGTAGTATTTTAGGTCTTCCAAAAACTCAAAAGTATGCAACATTACTAGATTTCTTTTCTGATGACTTTAGATATAAATTAGATCCATATTTAGAAGAAGCTACATCTGCACAAGTAAAAAGTGGAATTCAAAAAGAATTCGTGGAAGCAAACGAACGTGTTAGTTTATTATCATCGGCTATAGAAGGAAGATCATTAAAAATTTATCCTATTCCAAACGATGATAACAACAAATGGATTTCAGCTTTTGAGTATAAAAATGAAGATTATAAAACACAAGTAAACGATACTATTTACGGAAATTATATTCAGTCAAGTTTCGATTATTATTTATATAATTTAAATAACGATAAACAAACTAAAGATTTTACCAAGTCCAAAAAATTGTTAAGTGAGTTTACCAAACTTCAAAACAAACTAGGAGCAGAGGTAATGATTCCTGAAGACAAAGTGAATGCAGAAATAAGTTATAATAAATTCGATGTTTTTAAGAAGTTATTTAGCTGGTATATGTATGCTGGAACTTTACTGTTTATTTTATTAATTGTACAAATTTTTAAAGATAAAAGTAAAAGGCTTAGCCTAGCTGTTAACGTTTTTAAAATTGTAATTATAGGTTTATTTATACTACACACTTTAGGTTTAATAGTACGTTGGTATATTTCTGGCCACGCACCTTGGAGTGATGCTTACGAATCTATGATTTATGTAGCTTGGGCAACTATGTTTTTTACGTTGACTATTGGTGTTACAAAAAATAAATCGGAAGCAAAAGAATTAAGCTTTACAGGAAAAATAAAATCATTTTTTAATGTAAGTACATCAGATTTAACTTTAGCGGCAGGAACATTTGTAACTGCTATGATTTTAATGATTGCACATTGGAATTGGATGGATCCAGCTATAGCAAATCTCCAACCAGTACTAAACAGTTATTGGTTAATGATTCACGTTGCAGTAATTGTAGCAAGTTATGGACCATTTACTTTAGGTGCTATTTTAGGAATTGTATCATTATTATTAATGATTTTCACAACAGAGAAAACAAAAACTAAAATGGATTTAAACATTAAAGAACTAACAACAATTACAGAAATGGCATTAACA
This sequence comes from Aurantibacter sp., assembly GCF_042094015.1. Taxonomy (NCBI): domain Bacteria; kingdom Pseudomonadati; phylum Bacteroidota; class Flavobacteriia; order Flavobacteriales; family Flavobacteriaceae; genus Aurantibacter; species Aurantibacter sp. The sequence goes on from NZ_JBELDZ010000087.1 coordinate 6,425, forward strand.
GTTGGTTTGGTAATGTTAACTATTGGTAACTTTTTAGGCGGACAATGGGCAAACGAAAGTTGGGGTCGTTATTGGGGTTGGGATCCAAAAGAAACTTGGGCTTTAATTAGTATTATGGTATATGCGTTTGTTATACATATGCGTTTAGTTCCAGGATTAAGAGGTAGATGGTTTTTTAATCTAATGTCTATTATTGCTTTTGCAAGTATTTTAATGACATATTTTGGAGTAAATTTCTACTTATCTGGATTACATAGTTACGCTAGTGGAGATCAAATTGTTAGTCTTAAATTTATTGGGATAGCCATAGGCTTAATAGCTATTCTTGGATTCTTTTCATATAGAAAATATTCAAAATACTATAAAAAATAAATTTATCTGAATTTTAAATAAACTTGTTATTATCATTTTATTGACTTAATTTTAACAAATACACTTATTAGTTAATGGATTTTATAAAGAAAATTGGCATTGCAAATTTATTGATGCTATTATTATGTTTAGTGATTATTGTTTTTGCTGAATATCAATTTTTATTGGGACACAAACTCGAAGCTATTTTTGTAGGCCTTTGGTGTCCAACGTTATTAGGTGTTTTAATTTATTTTAGATTAGTTAATAATGGAAAGTAATAATCAAATTTTCTGGTTTTCTATTATTGTATTTGCTTGTGTGTTTATCTGGGCTTTTACAATGGTAAAAATGTATAATAAATCAAGAAATAATTAGAGTAGTTATAAAATCTAAACCTAAAAATGGGTAAAACAGGTCGCGAAAAAAACACTAAAAATAAAGCGAAGCATTCCAAATTAATGGATAGAAAAATTAATAAGAAAAAACAAGAAGAAGCTACACGAAAGCAGCGTTTAAAAGAGATTATAAGAAAATCAAAAGAACACGAATAGTGTTCTTTTCTATTTTAGAATTAGATACTAGTTTATTACTTTGTAGAAACTTATATATAGAATCTTAAAGACTTATATTTGCAGCATATAAATAATAACAAGTGTACTAAAAAGCATTAATTTTTAATACATTTTACTTAAAACCGCAATATTTTGCATCCACAAAATCCTCATAAAAATAATTACGATTTAAAAAAGTTAGCAAAAAAAACACCTGAATTAAAGGATTATATTTTTGTAAACGATTATAATACAGAAACTATAGATTTCTCTAAAGCAGAAGCTGTTAAAACACTTAACAAAGCTTTATTAAGATCTCATTATAGTATTAAGCATTGGGATTTTCCAGATGCACATTTATGTCCACCAATTCCTAGTCGTGTAGATTATTTACACGAATTAAACGATGTGCTTACAGCATCAAATTTAAATGAAGGTGCAAAAATTTTAGACATTGGAACTGGCGCTACTTGTATTTATCCATTATTAGGACAAGCACAATTTAATTGGAATTTTATAGCATCGGATTCTGATAAAAAATCTATTGAAATTGCTAAGAAGATTGTGGACAAAAATAGTTTGTCAGAAAAAATAGCGATTCGTTTTCAAGCTAATCCACAACATATTCTTCAGCATATTTTAAAAAACGATGAGAAAATTACAGCTTCGGTTTGTAATCCACCATTTTATGCAACTGAAGAAGATGCTATAAAAGCAACTCAAAAAAAATGGCGTGGTTTAAAAAAGGAAGGAAATCAGCGTAATTTTTCAGGTAAGGCTAATGAATTATGGTATAAAGGTGGCGAAAAAGCTTTTATTCAAAATTATATTTACGATAGCCATTTAGTAAAAGAACAATGTGCTTGGTTTACTACTTTAGTGTCAAATAAAGACTTATTAAGACCTTTAAAAGTAAAGCTTAAGAATTACGAACCAAAACAAGTTAAAGTCATTAAAATGACACTTGGTAAAAAAGTAAGCCATATGTTATTATGGAGTTACTTATCTGAAGATGAATTAAAAACATTTGAAACTAAATAAAATGAAGTTAGATATTTTAGCTTTTGGAGCTCATCCAGACGATGTAGAATTAGGTTGTGGTGCAACTATAGCTAAAGAAATTGCTAACGGAAAAAAAGTTGGTATTGTAGATCTAACCAAAGGTGAATTAGGAACTCGCGGAACAGAATTTACACGTAAAGAAGAAGCGGCTAATGCGGCAAAAATATTAGGTGTACAACTTAGAGAGAATTTAGGTTTTGCTGATGGATTTTTTACAAACGATAAAACACATCAATTAGAAATTATAAAAATGATACGAAAGTATCAGCCAGAAATAGTATTATGTAATGCTATAGATGATAGGCATATAGATCATGGAAAAGGTAGTAAATTAGTTAGTGATGCTTGTTTTTTAAGTGGATTATTAAAAATTGAAACCGAAGTAGAAGATGAGTCGCAAGAAAAATGGCGACCAAAATTAGTATATCATTACATACAATGGAAAAATATAGAGCCAGACTTTGTTGTTGATGTTACTGGATTTATGGAGGTTAAAATGAAAAGTGTTTTAGCTTATAAAACCCAGTTTTTTGATCCAAATAGTAATGAACCAGAAACACCAATTACAAGTAAGAACTTTACAGATAGTATAAAATACAGAGCAAGAGATTTAGGACGATTAATTAATACAGAATACGCAGAAGGCTTTACTACAGAACGTTACGTTGCAACAGAAAGTTTATTTAATTTAAAATAGAATTTTTCGCAAAAAAAGGTTTGCAGGAGTTAAGAAAATAATTACATTTGCACTCGCACTTGAAAGAGTGTTAAAATGGTGATTGTAGCTCAGCTGGTTAGAGCATCGGTTTGTGGTACCGAGGGTCGCGGGTTCGAATCCCGTCTTTCACCCAAAAGCAAAAAGCTTCTCTGAAAAGAGAAGCTTTTTTTGTGGTGTTAAGTGTATTGAATTAAAATAATATTATTATAATTTCGTTTAACAGTTAGATGATGTTAAATCGTTTTAATGTTTTATATCAGCAGTTAAACGAAGTTATAAGAAAAATATGACAAAGTCAAGCTTTAATAATATATAAAACACTTGCTTTAAATAACCTCATTTTTTTCTAAAACACTTAAAGCTAAACGGATTTTAAAATAGTCTATTTGCTCGTTATAATAGTCAAAGTAAGGTTTTAAAGCTGTTGGGTTTTCTAATTCTATTTTTGCTTTGTGTATTGCTTCAACATCGTGTTTTGTAATAAAATTATAGATATTAATATCTTTACCTTCTAAAAACAGTTTGGCGATATGAGAATATATAGTTGGTGTTTTTAATTTTCTTTGAATAGATATTTCATCAATACTTAAGCCTTTTTTATATAAATCGTAAGTCACTAAATGTGTGTCTGTTTTTTTAGCTGTTTTTTTCTTAGAAC
>NZ_JBELDZ010000088.1:0-9701 GCF_042094015.1 Aurantibacter sp.
GTTTCCAATTAACTGTACTTTGTTTCTTAACGTATTCATAAGATAAGGTTTTAATATATTGAATGTCATTAGTTCTATTCAACACTGCAAAGATGAGAACACATTAAAAGTTTAGTCGGTTGTTACGTATTTAATATCGTTTGTAAATGTTTGTTGTCGGTTTTAGTATTGATTTTATTAGAAATGTTGTAGATTAGAGTTTTACGAATAGTATAACTAATTATTAGTTTTAAAATTAAGTTAACTATATAACACGTTGTAGCACATTTGGTTTACTCGATAATAACACTAACAATACAAATGCCAAAATCACAAATTTTAACTGGAGTTTTACTAATAACAATTATCTTTTTTATTGCTTTATTTTATCTGAATGTTGAAAATAGAAATGATAGCTTAACTAACAATTCTTTTATTACAATATGTGTAATTGAAAAATTAAAACCATTTTCTTTTTCTTCAAGTACCAAAACAGGGAAAAATGATGCTGTCTATTTTTATTTTGTGAAAAATGATACAGTATTTCATAAAAACGAGTTATTAAAAAGAGGACAAATAAAAGATTTAGAACTAAAAACTAATCAATATTTTGAAATTAGAATCTCGAATTCGGATTATGAAGTTTTTGAAATTGACTACAAAAAAAAGAAAGACACTATAATTGACAAAAATGATCATAAAATACAAATATATAACTCAATAATTCATCAGAATTTAATTGAATAAAAACGTGCTACAACACAGTATATAAGTAATAATATTTTTTACAAATTCCTTTTCTAATAAACTAAAAATTAAATAATTACTATTCCATTTTAGAAGACGTATATTCAAAAATAAATAAATAAATATTTAAAAATAACTATGAGTGATTTATCTAATATTTGTTTGCCTTGCGGAATTTGTTGCGATGGTACTTTAATTGGTTTTGTAGAACTTGAAAATGAAGAATTACCAAGATTAAAAAAAATAATGGACATTGAAGATGAAAGAGATCATGGCTTTTTTCTTCAACCTTGTAAAAAATATTGTAATGGTTGTACTATTTATTCAGAACGACCAAAACAATGTGGAAAATTTGAATGTGGACTTTTAAAATCTGTAGAAGAAAAAGAATTAGAATTCGATTCTGCTTTAGACATTGTAAATAATGCTAAACAATTACGAATTTCTATAGAAAAAAAGTTAGAAGTTTTAGATTTTGAATTAAAATCTACTTCATTTTATTTTAAAATGGTAGAGTTAAAAAAAGTATTTAGCAAAAAAGAATTAGATGATACTTTAACTCAAAATCATTTAAAATTAAAAAAGGAACTTATAGAATTAGATATTTTATTGTCTGATAAATTTGGAGTTACTTTATATTAAAATTAGTATAATTTTTAATTATTAACACGATTTAGACTATGCAAAAAATGTGTCCAGAATGTGGCGATAGAATTATTGGAAGAATAGATAAAAAATTCTGTAGCGATGGTTGTAGAAATACTTATAATAACCGAAATAATAAAGATGCTGTTAATTTAATTAGAAACACCAATAATAAATTACGCAAAAACTGGCGTATTTTAGAGCAATTAAATCCAGAACAGAAAACTAAAACAACTAGAAGTAAGTTATTACAGTTAGGTTTTGATTTTAAATTATTTACAAGCATTTATACAACCAAAGCGGGAACAATATATTACTTTGTTTATAACCAAGGTTATTTACCCTTAGAAAACGATTTTTTAGCTTTAGTAAAACGTGAATAAAATAAAACCCAAACTTATTAATAAGTTTGGGTTTTATTTTTAATAATAATTATGTTTTTATTTTACCAAATTCTAACTCTATCTTCTGGAGCAATGTACATGTTATCGCCTTCTTTAATATTAAAAGCTTCGTAAAAAGAATCTATATTTAATAAAGGTTGCACAGCACGATTCATTCCTGGAGAATGCGGATCTGTTTTAATTTTATTTTTAAGTGCATCATCTCTCATTTTTGTACGCCAAACTGTAGCCCAACTCATAAAGAAACGTTGTTCTGCAGTAAATCCATCTATATCTTCTGGTCTTCCATTTTCTTTAAATTCCATTTGCATCGCATCGTAAGCTGCTAAAACACCACCTAAATCTCCAATATTTTCACCTAAAGTAAATTCACCATTAATAGTTACATCTGGTAAAACTTCTATAGCACTATATTGATCTGCTAAAGCTTGTCCTAAGGCTTCAAATTGTGTTAAATCTTCGTCTGTCCACCAATTATTAAGGTTTCCATTTTTATCGTATCTAGCACCAGAATCATCAAAACTATGTGAAATTTCGTGTCCAATTACGGCTCCAATTCCACCATAATTTACAGCATTGTCTGCAGTATAATTATAAAATGGCGGTTGTAAAATAGCTGCTGGAAAAACAATTTCGTTATAACTTGGATTAAAGTAAGCATTAACAATTTGTGGTGCCATTCCCCATTCTGATTTATCAACTTTATTAACTAGTTTATTTAAATCTTTTTTAAAGTCCCATTTTGAGGCATTAAGCATATTACTTAAATAGGTTCCTCCATTTTCTACACTAGAAACTTCTAATGCAGAATAATCTTTCCATTTATCTGGATAAGCTATTTTTACTGTAGTAGCTTTAAGTTTCTCTATAGCTTTAAGTTTAGTTTCTTCGCTCATCCAGTCTAAGTTTTTAATTCGACCTTCAAAAGAAAGAATAACATTTTTAATCATTTTTTCTGCTTTAACTTTAGCTTCAGCAGGAAACATTCTATCTACATATAATTTACCTAAAGCTTCTCCAATAGTCCAATTTAAAGTTCCTAATGCACGTTCTTCTAATGGTCTTTGTTTTTTTGCACCACGAAGATCTTTGCTATAAAAATCCCAATTAGCTTTTTCTATTTCTGTACTTAATCTTCCTGCAGATTTTTTAAATGTAGACCAACGTAAAAAAGATTTCCACGTATCTACATTACCTTCTTCTAAAATAGAATTTACTACTTTTAAGTATTTTGGCTGAGATACAATTACAGTATCTAATTGTTTAACTCCAATACCTTTAAAATACGTATCCCAGTTTATAGCAGGAACCATTTTTTGTAAATCTGCTACAGAAGTTGGATTGTATGTTTTACGATCGTCTCTTAACTCTACTTTATCTAATTTTGGTGTAGCTAATTTAGTTTCGAAAGCTAAAATTTGTTTTGCTTGTGCTGTAGCATCTTCTTCAGAATCTCCTAAGAATTGTAACATTCTAGTAATATGTGCTACATATTTTTCACGTTTTTCTTTAGAATCTTCATCGTCTTTTACATAATAATCTCTGTCTGGTAAGCCTAAACGACTTGTACCAATATAAGCTACATTTTTATTACTGTCTTTAGCATCTGATCCTACTCCAAACCCAAAAAATTGTGCGCCACCTTTTGGTTCCATTTCTATTAAGTAAGCTTGTAAATCTTCTAAATTAGAAATAGCATCTATTTTTACTAAATATGGTTTTATAGGATTTATGCCTTGATTATTTCTAGAAACCGTATCCATTATAGTTTGAAATAAAAAGACTGCTTTTTCTTGATCTGATCCAGGAATAACATTTATTTTTTCTAAATCATTATTTGTTCCCATTGCAGATTTTAAGATACTTAAAGCATCTTCGTCTGTCATTTGTCTTAATTCATCAAAACTTCCCCAACGAGATCTATCGTCAGGAATTTCGTTATTTTCTAGCCATTTACCGTTAACGTATTTAAAGAAATCATCGTTTGGTTTTACGGTTTTATCCATATAATCCAAATTAATTCCTGGTACAGTTACTACTTCTGCAATGTCTTGGTTTTCTGTTGTTTTAGGTTCATTTTTACAACTAAAAGTTAGTAGTAATGAAGCACCTAAAAGTGTTGTGGTTAATTTTGTTTTCATTTTAAATAAAAAATTTACAAAGTTTAATGCATAAAAAAGCGCACTACAAGTTAATGAATGCGCTTTTATTAATAGGTTAATTTTTCTATTTTAACACCAATTTTTTAGTAATTGTTGAATTATCTGAAGTAATATTTAAGAAATATATTCCATTTGAGTAATTAGCTAAGTTTATTTGATACTTATTATTAGTTGTATTGACATTATACTCTTTAAGTACTAATTTACCAGTTACATCGGATATAGTATAATTAAAATTTAAAGGTTTTGTTGTTGAAATATTAAAAATTCCACTTGATGGATTAGGAGAAATATTTAAGCTATTTGAGGAAAATTCTTCTGTACTTAAAGCATTTCCAGTAATTACAATATTATCTACAATTACACCTTCTTGGTTAACAGATTCATCAGAATGAAATACTATTCTAAACATAAAGTTAGTTTCTGAAGCATAAGCAGATAAGTCTTTTTTATATTCGGTTAATGTAGCAACAGTTCCTGTCCATTGATCTCCAGGACAATTAAAACAAGTATTATTTTGTCCTTGAGTTGTATTACTATTATACCAGTTTAAATCTGAAGATGTTCCTAATAAATTCCAATTTATACCATTATCCAAAGTATATTCTACATAAACAATATCCCAATCTAACTCTAAGTCAAAGCCCATATCAAATCTTAACTCTGGAGCAGTAACTGTTGTTAAATCATAACATTGAGATGTAATAAAACTTTTGGTAGCATCTGGATAATTATTACCTAAAACTGTTCCATATACATTATTTGTAGTTGTATTTCCATCGTTTAAGACAGTTCCGGTAGGAATTCCTCGTTCCCATAATTGATTAGAAGAAGCTTCATTATATACTAAAAGTTCTTGAGTTACATTTTCTAAAGTGTTAACTATATTTGTACTACCTATATCATTTGCATAAATTATTTTTTATTAATAATAATTATTTATTGAATAAGCATAATTTGTAATTGTTTTATTAGCATTAAATGTATGTATACCTCTTCCTAATGAAATTGTAGGTAAAGAAATAGTTGTTGTTGCTTCTGAAGTTAAGTTACCATTCCAAATATAATTATTTGGTGTTCCATCAACTGTATAAATTACATCAATGCTACTTATTACATTAGTTCCATTATTTTTAACCTCAACTGTTGGATTTAAATTAGTATCGCAACTTATTTCATTAGAAAATCCAGCTATAGATATAAGTTTTACATCATTTAAGGCTAATTCTGTAGGAATAGTAGATTGCCAAACACCTCTTCCATAAGTAGCGGCAGTAATTTTATCATCAAAAACATTTATTTCTAAATCTGTTACAGAGACGTTAGGTAAACCATTTTCAAATGGTTCCCAAAGTAAGGTGTCGTCATCATACCTATATACGCCTAAACTTGTTCCAACATATAAAGGGTTTTTAGAATGTAAGTTTTGATGTTTTACAACATATATTGGTAAGTTTGGTAAACCATTAGATATATCTGTGAAACTGTTTCCACCATCAATAGATTTATATACTGTTGAAGAAGTAGTAACATAAAGTATAGAATTATCTGCATTATTTACTTCTATTGATGTAATATTTGACCCAAATGTTTCAATACTTGAAAAATTAATACCTCTATTTGTACTTTTTCTTAGAGTCCCATTAGTTGCTACATAAATATTATCTGGATTAATATCGTCTATTTCTAGTTTATCAATATTTGTTCCAAAATCTGTCGATACCGCAACAAACGCTCCATTTGTAACTTTGTACAAGCTAGAGTAACCAGCATATATTTCACTTTCGCTGTTAATAAATAAAGGCGTAACCCAATTACCATTTTCTCCAGCCGGTCCTCCAATACTTCCACTACTAGATACACCAGCTGTATTAGATATATATAAACCACCACCATTTTGAGTAAACCCATAATAAGCATCAGAATTATTTGGATCTATAGCAGTATCCATTCCATCTGCACCATAGTAGTTTTGCCATGAATTATTACTAAAAGCATGTCCGCCATTATCTTGCAACCCACCTACCATTTTATCAGAAGTTTGTTTAGAAACAGATATCTTATAAAATTGGCTAATTTGCATACCCGCTGTTAAATCCGTAAAACTAGAGCCAGCATTAATAGATTTATAAAACCCACCATCTGTACCAGCTAGTAATTCGCCATTAAAAAATCTTAAATAATGAATATCTGCATGCGTATAGGTAGAACTATTAGGTGAATTCCAATTATTAATTTGAGTAAAAGAGGACTGAGTAGGAGTAGTACCTATTGTTCCTTTCCAAATATTCAACACTCCTACATAAACTTCGTTTTCATTTGTATCAGAAACCGCAAAAGCTAAATCATACCAAGATTGAGTTGATTGAAATATATCTCCATTGTTTGCTAAATCGGCAACAGTAGTAAATGTAGAACCAGAATTAGAAGATTTATATATTGCTTTAAACCCATTAGAATTATCTGCTGCTAATAAATATACAAGATTAGAATTTGATTTTGTTATATCAATTACTAAACGAGAAATATCACTAACGGGTAACCCAGAACTTATTATTGTAAATGTATCTCCTGCATTTATAGATTTATAAAATCTGCTTTGAGAAACACCATAAATAATATTAGGGTTTGTTGGGTTTATTTTAATGTCTTTCATATTTCTAAAAGCTGTCCCAGTACATACAATCCAATTATCTCCTCCATCTATAGATTTGTATATTCCAGCATTAGTAGCAACCCAAAGCATACTTGTATCATTTGGATTAATATAGATATCATTCATACTGTCAATATTGGGAAATGTATTAGGGTTTAATCCAGTCGGTTGAAATGTTAATCCACCATCTGTAGATTTCATAACTCCAACACTGTAAGAATCTCCAGCATCATCATCACCTGTTGCTATATATATTGTGTTTCCTGTTACTGCAATTCCGGAAACACCAATTTGATCTAAATTATCTGTGTAAGTGTTCCAAGTAACACCATTATCTATAGATTTCCAAAACCCACCAGCAGGTGCACCAGCATAATAAGTGTTATTATTTAATGGGTCTTTAATAATTACATTAACTCTTCCTTGTCCAGAAGACCAAGAACCTGTATTTGTATGTGTAAAAGGGCCAACAGGTAACCAATTACTTTCGTCAACTAAACTGTTTTCTTGAGCTATTTTTTGATTTTTAATATTTTGAGAATTATTGTATAATTCTTTTGCTGTTGGTAGCGTTCCATCAGATTTAACAAAGTTTTTCCAATAGTTTTCCCAACGCTTAAATGGTTTGTAACCACTTCCTTTAATATTAGGATCTCTAGTTTCCCAATAGACATTAAAAGCATCTACAATTTCTTGAAACCTTAAAGGATTGTCTAATGTTCTAGACTCCATATTTAATGTTTTCATCCAAGGTGCTTCTGGATTAAACTGTGCCTGTGAAGAAATAGCGAATATAAAACTCGCAATAAAAAGTAATTTTAATTTCATAATCCATTTTTTATAAAAATACGGAAAAACGAAAATAAAACGTTATTAATTAAGATTTTAATCGATAAAAATTAATTAGTATTATTAAATTTTATCGTCTTTAATTTAGTTTCTTTTACTTTTTTTAACTCAATAACCTCAGAAACATTTTCGTTTGGAATTGTAATAGAAAGCACGTAGTGTTTAATTTTCCAGTCTTTTCCAGTCTTTTCTAAAACACCAGAACCTCTACATAATTCCATTTGTGTATCAAGAATTTCATCAAACCAAGCTAAATTTTGCTCTTTATTTATAAAAATATGTCGTTCTAAAGGTGTAAAACTCCATGCTTTTCCTTTATCAAAGTAAGGTTTAGAAAACGCCATAAATTCATGTTTATTCCAATTTTCTGTAGCATCTGTTCCTATAAAAATAGCATTGTCTGCCATTAAACCAAAATAAGTATCAAAATTTGTGTTAGCAGCTGCTAAATGCCAATTATTAAGAATAGTGCTTATTTTTTTCTCATCATTAATTTTAGATGTTATTTGTTTTGAACTATTACAAGAAAAAAACAAAAGTATTATAAAATTAATTAGAATTGTTTTCTTCATCATTATTCTGGTTTGATAATTTGTTGTTCTTCTTTTTCAAGCTTTTTATTTATTTGAAGATTTAAATTTGAAAATGCTACAAACACATCTTTTATAAAAATAAGATCATCTTTCTCCAATTGCTTTTTTATTTTTAATTCTTCTTGAAAACGATATAATTGATTTTGAAGTACTAAAACTCTTGCATTTATAGGTTGAGAATCTATATTTTCTGGAATAGTCGTTTTTAATTCTAAAAGCGTTGAATTAAAAATATCTTCTTGCTCTGTAAAAAACGAAAAATTTAAATCTTTTATATTTAAAATAGCTTGATCAATTGCTGTGTAAGACTTCCATTCTTCAACAAGAACTTTAGCAGGTTTATCTAATAATATATCATTAAATTTTAATTTTGAAATTAGCCCTTTAGTTAAAACTTCCTTTTTAACTAAAGAAGTGTTTTCTTCTGTTTCTTTTTTTGAGTTATCAATACAACTTGATATCAAAAAGAAAACAAGAATTATAAAATACTTATTCATTGTTTTTTAATATTTGAAACAAATATAATGTATAAATACAAAAGCTAAGTATTAACAAAAAAACACATTTATAGTTTTATTTATTTTACTTTTGTTAGAGTTAAAATTAAATATACCAGAATGGAAGGTAAAATATTAATTATTGGAGCCGGAGGACAAATAGGTTCTGAACTTACGTTTAAATTAAGGGAGATTTACGGAAAAGACCAAGTTGTTGCTAGCGATATAAACTACAGTAATGTTACTTTAGTAAACTCTGGTACTTTTGAAATTTTAGACGCTCAAGACTATCAAGCCATTCAAATTTGTTGCGAAAAACACAACATAAAAACAGTATATTTAATGGCTGCTATGTTAAGCGCAACAGGAGAAAAGTATCCTAATAAAGCGTGGGATTTAAATACAGAATCTTTATTTCACGTTTTAAATTTAGCAAAAGCGAAATTAATAGATAAAATATTCTGGCCTAGTAGTATTGCTGTTTTTGGTCCAACAACGCCAAAAGAAAACACTCCTCAATATACTATTATGGAACCAACAACAGTTTATGGTATTACTAAACAGGTTGGCGAACGTTGGTGTGAATATTATAATCAAAAATATAATGTAGATGTTAGAAGTATACGTTATCCAGGAATTATTAGTTGGAAAACGTTACCTGGTGGAGGAACAACAGATTACGCAGTAGAAATATACCATGAAGCCTTAAAGTCTAATAGTTATGAGTGTTTTTTAAGTAAAAACACCAATTTACCAATGTTGTTTATGGATGATGCTATTAAAGCAACTATTGATATTATGCAAGCCAAACCAGAAACTATTAAAATAAGATCATCTTATAACTTGGCAGGTATTAGTTTTACACCTCAAGAAATCGCAGAATCTATCAAAAAACAATTACTAGAATTTACAATAACCTATAAACCAGATTTTAGGCAAGCTATTGCTAACTCTTGGCCAGGAAGCATTAACGATTCCGAAGCTAGAAAAGATTGGAATTGGAAACATAGTTTTGATTTAGATGCCATTACTAAAGAGATGTTAGACAATTTAAAGTAGAAATAAGTAAGAAAATGTTATAAAAAAAGCCTCTACATTGCTGTAAAGGCTTTATCAATTAAAGTGGTCCCACATGGACTCGAACCATGGACCACCTGATTATGAGTCAG
>NZ_JBELDZ010000089.1:0-9651 GCF_042094015.1 Aurantibacter sp.
TAGAGCAGCTGATTTGTAATCAGCAGGTCGTGGGTTCGAGTCCCTCCATTGGCTCAAAAGCCTCTCGTTTACGAGAGGCTTTTTTTATGATCTAATTTATAGTACTGAAATAATCATAAAAAAATCCAACGCATTAATTGCGCTGGATTTTTTTAATAAATAAGGTTACTATTTATTTCTCAACTTTCTTAACAAGAGTTAAATCGAAGATTAGGTTTGCGTTTGGTGGTATTAATCCGCCTGCACCTCTTTCTCCGTACCCTAAAAATGATGGGATAAATATACGAGCTTCATCTCCAATATTCATATTTAACATTGCTTCTCTAAAACCAGGTACTAATCTAGCGCTAGTATTATATTGCATTGGAAATGGTTTGTAGCCACCTTTTTTATCTCTTGCCTCATCATATTTACCATTTGATTTTGCAACATCAACTAAACTAGTATCAAATAAAGTCCCATCTTCTAGAAATCCAGCGTAATCTATTAGTACAGAATCATGAGGTCCTAAAAGATTTTTTCCGTCACCTTTTTTAGTATATACCATTACTAATCCAGATTCTAGTTTTTTTACCTCACCATTTGCTTCGTTGTTTTTTGCAATAAAAGCATCTTTTGCTTTTTCTAATAAAGCTAATTCCTCTTTTTTGGCTTCTTCTAATTCAACAAAATATTTATCAAATATTTCTGTAGCATTAAACTTTTTAGAATCGGCACCTTTTCTAATAATATTTAATTCATTAATTATAACGTCTTCTACCGGTTTATTTCCAGCAGCAACTTTAACGTTAGAAATAGTGTCTTGAATTTCTAAACCTTTAACTAACTCTCCAAAAACGGTATGTCTGTTATCTAAATTAGGTGTAGGTATCTCAGTTATAAAAAACTGACTTCCATTAGTTTTTGGTCCGGAATTAGCCATAGATAAAACCCCTGGTTTATCGTGTTTTAAATCTGCAACAAACTCATCATCAAACCTATATCCTGGATTTCCTGCACCAGTTGCGGTTGGATCACCACCTTGGATCATAAATTTATCCATAACTCTATGAAAAGTTACACCATTATAAAACTTTTTATTTGTATAAGTTGTGTCTACTTTAGAATTTGTTCCTTCAGCTAAAGTGACAAAGTTAGCTACAGTTACTGGGGTTTTGTCATAATGTAATTTAGCAAGCATTATTCCTTTACTTGTTACAAACTCGGCATATAAGCCATCTTCTAAATCTGGGTACTTATCTTGGCAAGAAGCTGCAGTTAAACTAGTTAATAATACTACTGATAGTAGTTTGAAAAACATATTGTTAATTCTATTCATTGTAATAATTATTTATTTGTGTTTATAGTTATATTATTTACAGTAACGTCGCATATTATTGGAATGTTAGTTCCTATCTTATTTTCATCGCCATAATAACCAAAAGCTATTTGTGATGGAAAAACAAAAGTAACAGATTCTCCTGATTTAAGCAATTTTAGTCCTTCTCTTAAGCCCATAAAAAGCTCTTGCTGATCGATGCTATAATTTTGTGTCCTTAATTCTTCCTTAGAATACAATATCTCACCTTCTAAAGTTTTAATATTATAATCATAGTTTACTATATCTCCAAATTGAGGCGTATATGTTAAAGTGTCTGATTTTTTAATATAAGTATACCAAAAACCAGAGTTTGAGGCTATATATTCTTTGTCAGACTTGTTTATAATAACATTTTGTATATGTTCATATTCTTTAATATTTAACTCTTTGTTTCTTTCAGCAGATTTTTTAATAAAAGAACCAGTTTTTACAGAAATTGGTTTTCTGGCTTCTGGAGATTTACAACTAAAAAAGAGAGTTATACTTAATAGAATTAAAATGTTAAATTTCATTTTGTAAAGCATTTTTATATTGAGGTAAGATACTAATAAATTTAGCAATAGTTTCTTTTAAATTTAAATCGCTTTTTCCGCCTGCAGCATTGGTGTGTCCACCACCTTCAAAATGAGCTCTAGACAGTTGATTAACAGAAAATGAGCCTTTAGATCTTAAAGATATTTTTATAATACCTTGTTTTTCATCTTCAATAAAAATAGCAGCCATTTTACATCTATTTAAGGAAAGAGCATAGTTTACAATACCTTCCGTATCTCCTTTTTTGTAATTAAAATCACGTAATTCTTTTTGAGTGAGACTAATGTATGCTGTATGGTATTCTTTTATAAAGATTAAGTTATTAAGTGCTTTGCCTAATAGTTGAAGTCTGTTATAACTATTAGTATCATAAACATTATTATGTATTAGAGTGTTATTTGCTCCTTTCTCAATTAAAGAAGAAATAATGTTGTGTGTTATATTTGTTGTTGAGCTATATCTAAAAGACCCAGTATCTGTCATAATACCAACGTAAATACATGTAGCTATATCTTTACCAATTAAATCGGTATTATTCATTTTATCTATAAAATGATAAACCATTTCACAGGTTGAACTCATTTTAGTATCACTATATGTATATGTTGCAAAATCATCAGGTTGTTGATGATGGTCTATCATAATTTTTAACGAATTACTAGAGTCTAAGATAGACATCATATCTCCTGTTCTATGAAATGCATTAAAGTCTAGAGCAAAAATAATATCAGCATTAGATATTAAGTCATCAGATTTTGTTTTTGTTTCTTCGTACTTTAAAATACTATCATTATTCGGTAGCCATTTTAAAAATTCAGGATAATCATTTGGTACAATTATGGTTGGATTTTGATTTAACTTTTTTAAATAATGAAATAAAGCCAAACAAGAACCGATAGCATCTCCATCTGGGTTTTTGTGTGATACAATAATGATGTTATTAGAATTGCTTAATAATTCTTTAATAGAGTTGATTTCTTATTTCTTCATAAAAACGAAGATATTAATATCTTTTTTTTAAAACTATGTATTTTGTCGTAATTATCGTGACGTTAGTCGAAAAATTAGTAATCAGTTTATTATTTATAATTAGTGGCAGTACTTTTGCAATTAGTAAATAAAAATATAAAAAATGAATAAATTTTACACAATTTTATTAGGCTTAAGTGCTTTGTTATTAACTAGTTCAAAATCTGGAGACTTTAATATATCTGAAATGATATTAGTTGAAGGTGGTGAGTTTTTAATGGGATCTCCATATAGTGATGGACAAGCAGAAAAAGATGAGCAACCACAGAATACAGTTAAGGTTAACTCTTTCTTTATGTCTAAATACGAAGTAACAGTTGAAGAATGGACTGCTTACTTAAAAGACAAAGGTTTAACAAGACCAGAAGCACCAAAATGGGGTTGGGAAGATAGTTTTCCAATGTCTGGAGTTACTTGGTTAGAAGCAGTTGATTATTGTAATTGGCTAAGTATAAAACATAATTTAGTTCCAGCTTATAAAAAAAGAGGTGGTTATTTCTTTTGTGATTTTAGCGCTACAGGATATAGACTACCTACAGAGGCTGAATGGGAATTTGCAGCTAGAGGAGGGAATAAATCTAAAGGATTCAATTATGTAGGCTCAAACAGTCCAGATAGAATGTCTTGGCATCAAAAAAACAGTAATGGTAGACCACATACTGTCGGTACTCGTTACGCAAATGAATTAGGAATTCATGATTTAAATGGGAACATGTGGGAATGGTGTTGGGATATCTATGATGAACTTTACTATAAGGATATGAAAAAAGAATTAACGTCTACAGATAATCCAAAAGGAGGAACTGATGGAGACTATAGAGTAGTTAAAGGTGGTTCGTGGGACAGTAAGGTAAGCTTTTTAAGACCTGGAAATAAAGTTAGAGCAAAACAAACTCAAGTTTATGATTTCTTTGGTTTTAGAATAGTAAAAACATCAAAATAAACAATAGAAAATTATATAAAAAAAAGGGTTGCAATTTATTGCAACCCTTTTTTTTATATAAAAGAGTATGGTTAAACGTATTAAATAAAGTATTTTTGCAAAAAATAATTTATAATTAATTAAGAATGGCAACTAATAGAACATTTACAATGCTTAAGCCAGATGCAGTCGAAAAAGGACACATTGGTGCAATTTTAGAAAAAATTAATGCTTCAGGTTTTAAAATCGTAGCTTTAAAATTAACTCAGATGACTAAGGCAGATGCTGAATCATTTTATGCAGTACATAACGAACGTCCATTTTTTGGAGAGTTAGTGGAGTATATGACGAGAGGACCTATAGTAGCTGCTATATTAGAAAAAGAGAATGCAGTTGCAGATTTTAGAACTTTAATTGGTGCTACAAATCCTGCTGATGCAGCAGAAGGAACGATTCGTAAGTTATATGCAGCTTCTATTGGAGAAAATGCAGTACATGGAAGTGATAGCGATGAAAACGCATCTATAGAAGGTGAATTTCATTTTGCAGGTAGAGACCAATTTTAAGCATATTTAAAATGTTAAATATTAAAGTCTGAACGAAAGTTCAGGCTTTTTTTGTTAATTATTTTTTATCTTAACACCTTAAATTAATTATTATGACAAAAAAAATACTTTTTAGCTTTTTAGGTTTGATTTTTTGTGGGTTTTCTTTTTCACAAATTAATAAAACTCAATTGAGTCGATTCATAGAGCGTACGAATGTTAAGGTGGAAAAAAACTATATAAATAACACTTTAGAATTTATGATTTTTCCTTCAGGTAAATCATATAAAATTGGCGGTAATGATGTTAAATCAAAAACTATAAATTTTTTAACAAAAAATGCTTCGATTTTAGGTGCAGAAGCTGATGAGTTGTTTCTTTCAGAAATTAGAACAGATAATTATGGTTTGAATCATGCTATTCTAAAGCAAAAGATCAATAATGTTCCAGTTTTTGATGGTCAATTACGAATTCATTTTAATTCCAATTTAGAAATTAATTCTATAAATGGGAATTTGATTACTATAAAAAACCTAAGTACAAACCCTAATATTAATAAAGATACAGCAGCTCTAAAAGCTTTGGAAATTATTAAGAATCAAAATATAAATTTGTCAAATAAACCTTTAAAGGTAGTAGATAATGATTTGTATATTTTTCAAAGAGGATTAATTGAAAATAGATTTGAAGGGAATTATTTAGTTTATAAAGTTGAGGTTAGAAATGATTTAGATGTTAGAGAGTTTTTGTTTATAGATGCACATACTGGCAAATTAGTACAGCAATTTACAGGCATGGCACATGCTTTAGACCGTGTAGTCTATGAGAATAATACATCTAATATTGTTTGGCAAGAAGGAGATGCATTTCCTGGATCATTATCTTCTTGGCAGCAAAATGAAGTTGTTGCTTCAGAACACGCTTATCATTTTTTTAACAATACTTTTGGATATACATCCTATGATGACGCAGATGCTCAAATGAGAACTATTAATAATGACCCAGGAATATCTTGTCCTAATGCAAATTGGAATGGTGTTACTGCTAATTATTGTAATGGAACAGCAACGGATGATGTTATTTGCCATGAATGGGGTCATGCTTATACAGAGTATACTAGTGGATTAATTTATTATTACCAATCTGGTGCTTTAAATGAGTCTTTTTCAGATGTTTGGGGAGAAACTATAGATCTTTTGAATGGTTATGAAGACGCGGGCGAAAACTTAGCAGTTAGAACAAATGGAGCCTGTAACGCATCTTTAAGATGGCAAGTTGGGGAAGATGCTACGGCTTTTGGCGGTGCCATTAGAGATATGTGGTTTCCAACTTGTGATGGTGACCCAGGAAAAGTTACTGATGGTAACTATTGGTGTACAACTGGAGATTCTGGTGGAGTTCATATAAATTCCGGAATACCAAACCATGCATATGCCCTTTTAGTTGATGGAGGAACTTATAATGGGCAAACAATTACTGGCTTAGGTTTTGTAAAGGCTGCTCATATATTTTGGAGAGCACAAAGCCAATATTTAACTCCAACTAGTGATTTTTCTGTGTTTGCAGATGCTTTAGAGGCATCAGCTAATGATTTATTAGGAGTTAATTTAGAAAACATTACAATGTCGTCAATTACAACAGCTACACCTGCTGGTTTATCTGGGTTAAGTATTACAGCTTCTGATATTTTAGAGTTAAATGAAGTTTTGTTAGCTGTTGAGCTTAGAACAGACCCGAGCGCATGTGGATTTACACCATTATTAAGTGATACAACGACTTTATGCCCTAATGCAACTAATGGTCAAGATTTATTTTTAGAAGATTGGGAATCTGGAACAGATGGTTGGGTTATTTCAAATATTCCATCAAACCCAGGTACTTGGGAAAATAGAGATTGGGTACTTGAAACTAATTTACCAAAAAGTAGAGTGGGTAATGGTATTTTTGGTGCTGATCCAATTAATGGAAATTGTTCAACTAGTTTGCAAAATGGTATTTTAAGATTAGAAAGCCCTGTAATTACAGCGCCTTCAGTTGTTGTTAGTGATTATCAAATGGCTTTTAATCATAATGTTTCAACAGAGTTTGAATGGGATGGAGCAAACATAAAATACAAATTAAACTCAGGAGTATGGACATTTTTACCAGGTAGTGCTTTTACTGTAAATGCTTATAATGCTGCGTTTAAAAGTTTGGCAGATGGTAATGATAATCCACTTGCGTCTGAAAGAGGATTCACAGGTTATGATGAAGGTGGTTTAACGGGTAGTTGGGTAACTAGTGTTATTAATTTAGCTGCATTAGGCTTTGCTGAAAATGATACCATTCAATTTAGATTTGAAGTTGGTACAGATGGTTGTAATGGAACAGTTGGTTGGTATTTAGATGAGATTTATGTGTATAGTTGTACTACAACATTAAGTGTAGATAGTTTTAGCTTTGCTAACTCTAATTTGTCAGTTTATCCTAATCCTTCTAATGGAATGTTTACATTATCTAATTCTAAGTCAGTACAATTGCAAAATGCGCAAGTGTTTGATATAAATGGTCGCTTAGTAAAAACAGTTCTATTGAATAATGGCTTAGAGTCTTCAATAGATTTACGAGAAGTGTCTCAAGGTATTTATTTCTTAAAGGTAAATACTGATACTACGAGTGTTAATTTTAAATTAATAAAAGAGTAATTAGATTATTGATTAAGTTACTTAATATAATCTTAAAATATAAAGCAGGAATTATATAATTCCTGCTTTTTTTATTGATTGTTAATAGTAAATAAAAAAGGCTTTCCGTTTGGAAAGCCTTTTTTTGTAATGATTTAAAGAATATATATAATTATACTACTTTTACATTTACTGCGTTCATTCCTTTTCTTCCTTCTTGTAGGTCGAATTCTACTGTGTCTCCTTCACGAACTTCGTCGATTAAACCAGAGATGTGTACGAAATGATCGTTTTCTGATCCTTCTTCAGTGATAAAACCAAATCCTTTAGAATCGTTGAAAAATTTTACTGTACCTTGAGCCATTGTAATAAATATTTAATTTGTAATTGATGCAAAGATAGGTTTTAAAATGAAACAAAACCTTTTTTTGTTTTTTATTTACAAAAAAAATCAAATTATCTTAATATTAGTTTTTTAATTAAAGGTTTGCCTAGGGCTTCATTCAGCATTAAAATAATCTTTTCTTTGCCATAACTTAATTCTTCTCTAAGGACACTAGAACTCAATTGCACATATAAAATATCATTTTTAAATTCAAGTGCAGTAGTATAATTATTAACTCCAGATCCCATTTGTTCTACCCAAATATCTTGAACATTTATTTTATCTAACCCTTTTTCTAATTTATTACTACCAATAAACTCGTTTAACGCTTCTGAGAAATTTAAAATTTCGTTTTTTCTTTTTGCCATTAATCTAGATTAAAAGGTTGATATCTTTTGTATTTATAAATTGTGTTCTGGTTGTTGCTAATTATTAGAATTTGTTCTGTTGCTTTTATCACTGTTTCTTTAAATTCTGAAAAAGCTGTTCTATAATATAGGTTTAGACTATCGTTTTCTATTTTAAACTGAATATTTTCTTTAACGTTATTTGTCTCAAATTTACCATCAAAGCGAGGTTTTAGTTTTTGTCTAAACCCTTTTAAACTATCGTTTATTACAATATAATCAATTGTTTCACTAAAAGTGTATGTTTTAGTTTTGTATTCGGTAATTACTTCTTCAATTTCCCAATAGCCATTTATATGTTTTAACTGTTCAATTTTGCTTTCTGAACAGGATAAGGATACTAATAATATTAATATAAGTAGTATTTTCTTCATATTATAAATTGAATATTTTATAGGTTTGATGCACTTGTTTTACTGCTTTTTCAGTTCTTTCTGCATGCGTATCGCTAATAAATAACTGACCAAAATTTTCCTGATTGACTAAAGATATAATTTGTCCAACACGATTTTCATCTAATTTATCAAAAATATCATCTAATAGTAAAATAGGGTTTTCTCCACTTTGTTGCTTAATAAACTCAAACTGAGCTAGTTTTAGAGCAATTAAAAATGATTTTTGCTGTCCTTGGCTACCAAATTTTTTAATTGGATGATTATCTATAGAAAAGAGTAAGTCATCCTTATGAATACCACTTGTTGTGTATTGTATTGCCTTATCTTTATTAATGGTTTTGTTTAAAATAGTTAATAAATTAGTTTCAAACAAATCACTCTTATAGGCTAAATTTATGGCTTCGTCATTATTACTAATAGCTTCGTATTTGCTTTTAAATATTGGAGTAAAAACATCTAAAAACTGAGACCTTTCTGTAAAGATTATTTTAGCATAACCATCTAATTGTTCATTATAAATTTGGATAGTATCATTGTTAAAAGTATGATTTAAAGCAAAATATTTTAGCAATGCATTACGTTGTGCTAAGACTTTATTATAACTAATTAACGCGTCTAAATAGCTTTTGTTACTTTGCGAAATTACAGAGTCAATAAATTTTCTACGTGTTTCACTTCCTTCGGTGATTAAATCTCTATCTGCAGGAGAAATAATTACAAGTGGCAAAAAACCAACATGGTCACTAAATTTACCATAAGGCTTGTTGTTTCTTTTAATTATTTTTTTTTGATTACGTTTTAAACTAACTACAACTTTTTCAAGTTTATCTTGTTTTTGGTAATCACCATTAATTACAAAAAAATCTTCATTGTGCTTAATGTTCTGGCTAGCAATAGGGTTGAAATAACTTTTTCCAAAAGATAAATGATAAATAGCATCTAAAACGTTTGTTTTTCCAACACCATTATTACCTACAAAACAGTTTATTTTTGAATCAAAATCAAATGTTTTTGAATCAAAGTTTTTATAATTTAATACTGAAAGCGTACTTAAAACCATAGAAGAAATTAGAGCTAAAATTTAGGATAAAGTTGTGCTGAAAATACAGAAGTGCAAATTATTGAAAAATATCAAATAAATAAGCTTTTTTATCTGCGGAAATATTTTATTTTTGTTCGCAATAATATTTATAGATATGGCAACTTACAATAAAAGAGGATACAAGCAAAAGAAGAAAGTAGAGGCAGAAATTTCTACTGAAGACGAAACAATAGATGTAGGAGATTCTACTACTGCTGAAGTTTTTAACACTTTAGACGAAGGTGCTAATAAAGCAGAAGAATTTGTAGAGAAAAATCAAAAATATATTTTTATTATTATTGGTGTTGTAGCAGCAGTAGTTTTAGGATA
>NZ_JBELDZ010000090.1:0-9454 GCF_042094015.1 Aurantibacter sp.
AATTATTTTAGGTTATGTTTTCTTAGGTGAAATAATTACACCAAAAGTAATCGTTGCAGTAGCAGCAGTAGTTTTAGGATACTTAGCATACCAACAATTTGTAACTAAACCTGCTCAAGCAGAAGCAAGTAACGAAATGTATCAAGCTCAAAAGTATTTTAACGATGCTGTAAACGCAACAACAGCTAAAGATTCTTTATATACGTTAGCGTTAAATGGTGGAAGTGGTAAACAAGGTTTTGTAGATATTGCAGACCAGTTTAGTGGAACTAAAGCAGGAAACTTAGCAAATGCTTATGCAGGTTTAGCTTACTTAAACATTAAAGATTATAAGAATGCAGAAGCATATTTACAAAAATTTAATGGTGAAGACGAAATAGTTTCGCCAATGGTTAAAGGAGCATTAGGAGATTTATATGCGCAATTAGAGCAAAAAGAAGATGCTTTAGTAGCTTATAAGCAAGCGGCTAATTTAAGAACTAACGATTTCTCTACACCAACATACCTATACAAAGCAGGGATTACAGCTTTAGATTTAGGTAAAGGTAAGGAAGCTTTAGACTTATTTAAGCAATTAAAAGATAACTATCCAACATCTACAGAAGCGTTAAATTCTGAAGTGTTTATTGGAAAAGCGCAAGCAATGTCTAACTAAGACTTTTATGGCAACAACAGATTTATCAGTATACGATAAGGTAACAATCCCAAATGCGAAGGACTTTCGATTTGGGATTGTTGTTTCAGAATGGAATTCTAAAATAACAAACGGACTTTTAGAAGGCGCAAAGCAAACGCTTTTAGATAATGGCGTAAATTCAGATGCTATAAAGGTTTGGGATGTACCAGGAAGTTTCGAACTTATCTATGGGGCAAAAAAAATGCAAGAACAAAATGTGAATGCTGTTATTGCAATTGGTAGTGTTATTCAAGGAGAAACCAAGCATTTTGATTTTGTTTGTGATGGTGTTTCTCAAGGAATTAAAGACTTAAATGTTTTACATGATACACCAGTAATTTTTTGTGTATTAACAGATAATAATATGCAACAAGCTATAGATAGAAGTGGAGGACAACACGGAAATAAAGGAGTGGAAGCTGCGGTAGCTGCTATTAAAATGGCAGAACTAAGAAGAAACGCTTAATAAGATAATATGAGACACAACTAGTCTTCTTAAATATTAAAAATCCAAACCTAAAAAGGTTTGGATTTTTTTTATGAATTGGTTTTAGTAAAGATCTTCTGTTTTGTTAACAAATTTTAGCATTCAAAGTCTTAAGAACCTTAACATTTTCAGTATTTTTGAATAGAAAACAAATTCATTAAGATGTTCAGTCAACGAAAAAATAAACGTTTTAATTACCAAACGCGATTTTCTTCAGAAGAAGAACAAAAAAGAGATGTACTTAAAGATGAGTTTAGAAGCCATTTAAAACGCGTTCCAAAACAAAATAATACTAAAGTTTCTACACTAATTGTTCTAATTGGCCTATTAGTTGTTGTAGGTATAGTAATGTATATGTTAGAATCTAAAATGAATTAATGCGGTAGATTATGGGACTATTATCGAAAAGAAAAAATAAGAAATTTAACTACGAGCCTCGCTTTTATAAAGGTGAAGGAAACCCTTATGAGATTAAACACAAGTTTGATGATTTTCGTAAAACCGTTGGAGAGAATCCTAATTTTAAACAAAAGTTTACAAATGCTTTTGATGAATTTAAAAATTCGCCAGATAAAGCTACTAATCGACGAATTTTAATTATAATAGCAGCTTTAATAGTATTGTTTTTAATCTTTATAGAATTCGATTTATCTATTTTCTTTAGTGCTTAATATATGTCAGATATTATACAATTATTACCCGATCATGTGGCAAATCAAATTGCAGCAGGAGAAGTGGTGCAAAGACCAGCTTCTGTAGTTAAAGAGCTTTTAGAAAATGCTATAGATGCCAAATCCAGTCAAATTAAACTAATAATTAAAGAAGCTGGAAAAACACTTATTCAAGTTATAGATAATGGACTTGGTATGAGTGAAACCGATGCACGTTTAAGTTTTGAACGTCACGCAACATCAAAAATTAAAAATGCAGACGATTTATTTCAACTTAACACTAAAGGGTTTCGCGGCGAAGCTTTAGCAAGTATTGCAGCTATTGCACACGTAGAATTAAAGACCAAACAAGAACCTGCAGAAGTTGGTACAACTATAGTTATTGAAGGAAGTGAAGTTAAGTCTCAAGACGTTGTAGTTGCACCAAAAGGAACAAGTATTGCAGTTAAGAATCTATTTTTTAATATTCCAGCAAGACGAAATTTCTTAAAATCTAATGCAGTAGAATTACGTCATATTATTGACGAATTTTATAGAGTTGCTTTAGCGCATCCAAATTTAGGATTTGTCTTATTTCATAATGGTAGCGAATTATACAATTTACCGCAAAGTAATTATAGACAACGTATTGTAAATTTATTAGGAACAAAAACAAACGAAAAACTAGTTCCTGTAGACGAAACAACAGAAGTAGTTACCATTTCTGGATTTGTTGGGAAGCCAGAATATGCAAAGAAAACAAGAGGCGAACAATACTTTTTTGTAAACGATCGTTTTATAAAGAGTGCATATTTAAATCACGCTATAGCATCTGCTTTTCAAGGTTTATTAAAAGAAGGACATCACGCGTCTTATTTTTTATACTTACAGGTTAATCCACAGAGTATAGATATAAATATTCATCCAACAAAAACCGAAATTAAGTTTGATGACGAGCAAACACTGTATGCTATTTTAAGATCGGCAGTAAAACATAGTTTAGGACAATTTAATATTGCGCCAATTTTAGATTTTGAGCGAGATGCTAACTTGGATACGCCATATTTACAAAAAAACACAGGTAAAATGCCACAAGTTGAGGTAGATAGAAGTTTTAATCCATTTACGTCAGACTCACCAAAAACAACGTTGAGCAATACAAATAGTTCATCATCAAATTCAAGTTATACTAAAACGCCATCTGCAAATTGGGAAAGTTTATATGTTGGTTTAGAGTCTAAAGGCACAAAAGAAGTTGTAGATTTTAGTCAAGTAGAATTTGAAAGTGCTCCAGAAACCACTACTATTTATAATGATGTGGTTAAAGACGAAAAACAATACAGCACATATCAATTAAAGAATAAATACATTATAAGTACTATAAAATCTGGAATGTTATTAATAGACCAACATAGAGCACACCAACGTATTTTGTACGAAGATTTCTTGAAACACATTACAGTTAAAGAAGCAGTTAGTCAGCAGCTATTATTTCCTTTGGAATTGCATTTTTCAGTTCAGGATATAGAAATTATAAAACAATTACAACAAGATTTAGAATACACAGGTTTTATTTTTCAGGATATAAAAAAGGAAACTATAGAGATTACAGGTGTTCCAGTAAGTGTTCCAGAAAGTGAAGTGTCTATTTTATTAGAACAACTTATTAGCGATGTAGAAAACGAAGTGCCAGATTCTAACTTTAGTGTTACCGATTTAATAGCCAAATCTTTAGCAAAAAGTTTAGCTATTAAAAATGGAAAAAAATTAAACCCAGCAGAACAAGAACATTTGGTAAATAGTTTATTTGCTTGTAAAGCGCCAAGTGTATCTCCAACTAATAAAGCCACGTTTACTACAATGAGTGTAGATGAACTGGATAAAAAATTCATGTAACTTATGATGCGTATTACAGAAACCGTAAAACATTTATTAATTATTAATATTATTTTCTTTGCTGGAGCACAACTTATTGGTGGCGGAGAATTATTTTATGATTTGTTTGCACTTTATTTTCCCGAAAATGATGCTTTTAAACCTTGGCAAATTGTAACACATATGTTTATGCATGGTGGATTAATGCATCTGGTTTTTAATATGTTTGCTTTATGGATGTTTGGCTCAACAGTTGAAGCTAGATTAGGAAGAAATAAATTCTTATTTGTTTATTTTTCAGCAGGATTAGGAGCTATTCTATTTCAAGTTGGTTATAATTATTTTGATTTTACAGGAATAATGAACGATTTAATCGTTTCAGGATTTACTAAATCAAATATTATTGAAATGATAACAACTAATAAGGTTTCAGATTCAGTTTCTCCAATACAATTAAGTGGTTTACAAGATGCATTTTCAATTTATAACGGTTCAATGGTTGGTGCATCTGGATGCTTAATGGGAATATTAGTAGCTTTTGGAATGTTAAACCCAAATGCGGAACTAATGATGTTGTTTTTACCAATTCCTATAAAAGCCAAATATTTTATTCCTGGAATTATACTATTAGATGTTATATCTGCGTTTTCAGGTCAATCATTTTTTAGTCCAAGTAATACTGCTTATTTAGCTCACGTTGGTGGCGCAGTTGTAGGTTTTATAATTATGTGGTATTGGAAAAAGAATAGTTTTAATAGTTTCAGAATAAATTAATGAGTTTTATAAAAGATTTACAAAACAAGTATAAAAACTTAAATGTTTTAGAGCAGTTAATTGTTATTAATGTTAGCTTGTTTATTCTAGTGCTTATCTTAAAGCCTTTTTTAGGAACTGTTTTATCTTGGTTAGAATTAAAGAGTGATTTTAATATAACTATTTTACAACCTTGGACTATTTTAACTTATGCCTTTTTGCATTATAACCCAATACATATAATCATTAATATGCTTTGGTTATATTTTATAGGTAAATCTTTTTTGAATCTGTTTAATCCAAAAACAGCTTTAAATGTTTACTTTTTAGGTGCTATTTCTGGTGGAATTGTATTTTTATTAGGTTATAATTTAGTTCCAACTTTCTTTAAAGAATCAGCTTATGTTGTTGGAGCTTCTGCAGCAGTTAGAGCATTAATGATTTTTTTATGTGCTTATATGCCAAAACAAGAAGTGCCTTTGTTTTCTTTTAAATTAAAATTAGGACACGTTGGTTTAGCTTTAGTTGCTTTTGATGTTATGGGCTTATTTGGAGATAATTCTGGCGGAAATTTAGCACATCTTGGTGGAGACGCTTTGGGTTATATTTACACTACACAACTTATAAAAGGAAACGATATTGGCAAAGGTTTTGAAAAACTAATGGATACTATTGTATCTTGGTTTAAACCGTCTAAAAAAACACCATTTAAAAAGGTGCATAAAACAAAACGTAAATCTAAAGTTGCTGGTGTTAAAAAAGAAGATTTTGATCAATTTTCAAAACAGAAGAAAATAGATTTAATATTAGATAAAATTGCAAAAAACGGATACGACAGTCTAACTGCTGAAGAAAAAGAGTTTTTATTTAGAGCAGGTAAGTAGTCTTTGTTAGATAATAAAAAGTAACAATAAAAAATAGAGTAGTAGTAATATAAAAAAACAATTTGAAGAATTTAAACGTTATAGATAAATTAATATTTCTAGCAAATTCGCTAGCAGCTTTTGTATTGCTATTGGCGTATTTCTTGCCATTAATGCCGCCCAAAACATTTGCGGTATTATCTGTTTTAAGTTTGGGTTTGCCTTTTTTAATGTTACTTAACGTTTTATTTTTTGTGTATTGGTTACTTAAGGTAAAACGTCAGTTTATTTTATCGCTTTTAATAGTTGGTTTTGGTTACTTCTTATTTGGATCGTTGTATAAATTTTCTAATTCTGAAACAGAACCATCAAAAAAGTCTATTTCAGTAATGAATTACAATGTACGTTTGTTTAATTTATATGATTGGATTCCAGATGTTAATGTACCAAGTAAATTTTCTTCATTTATAAAGAAAGAGCAGCCAGATATACTGTGTATTCAAGAATATCATCCTACCACAAAAGTAGATTTATCTATGTATCCTTATAAGTACGAAAAAATTGAAGGAGTAAAATTTAAATACGGACAAGCTATTTTCTCTAAGTTTCCCATTATAAATTCTGGATCTGTAGAATTTCCAAATACTGCAAATAATGCTATTTTTGCCGATGTTGTAGCGTATAAAGACACAATTAGAGTTTATAATATTCATTTACAATCTCTAAAGATTGATAAGAATGTAGAAAAGCTTACACAAACAGAATCCGAAAAAGTATTTTTAGGTATTGGTAAGACCTTTAAAATGCAACAATTTCAAACAGAATTATTTTTAATGCATAAAAACGACTGTAGCTATAAGACTATTATTAGTGGCGACTTTAATAATACAGCTTTTTCTTATGTGTACAGAAGTATAAAAGGCGATATGCTAGATGCTTTTAAAACATCTGGAAATGGTTTTGGTAGAACCTTTAATTTTAAATTTTTTCCTTTAAGAATAGATTTTTTATTAGCTGATAAAAAATTAGAGGTTAATAAGTTTAAAACGTTTGATGTTCAACTTTCAGATCATTATCCTGTAATGGCTACTTTTTCTTTGAAGGAATAATTTTAAATTCCCATCATAAAACAATCCAAACTATCTGCTATAATATGGCAAATTAAGCCAATTCCCAGCAGACGTGTAATTTTTGGAACAACTAGTAGTAAATAAACTATAATAGCGTAATAACTATGTAGAAAATGGAAATTAATACTACAACGGTTTGGGTGAAAAATAGGCGTTGACCATAAATGATCTAAGTCTATAAGAAAACCACATAAAAATATAAGGTATACTTTTAGATACTTGGGTTTGTAAAATAGGATAGCAATTGCTAATGGTAATAAAAAGTGAGCACCATAATGCAGAAAAGGTCTAAGCATTAGGCTAGTGGTTGAGATTCTAAATAGGTTAAAGTGTTTGTTCCTTCGTTAAATAATAAGTCCAAAATACTTAGATTAGAGATAAACCCGTGTTTTATACCAAAGACTTGTGTGTAAGATGCTAGTTTAAAACCTTCAGATTTTCGTTCTGCTAAATGTCTAAAATCTAAACTATTTACTGGATGTTTTTCAAAAGTTTCTGTTTTAGAAAATGTAGTTTCAATTTGTAATAAATCGCAAATTACTTCTAGGCATTTTAAATTGAAATCTAAAACGGTTTTAAACTCAGTTTCAAATAAATCTTTTAAATCATCTTCGTAATATTCAAAAAATGGCGATGTTTTATAAGCGGATTCTAAAGATTTCCATATGTGTAATTGCCATTTTTCAGGATTAAAAACAGGTACGTCTTTATATAGTTTTCTTTCTTTTTGCGAATATATTACAGGACAATTTAATTGTAATAAACCATTAGCGCCGTAAATATTAGCTCTATTCCTAAAGGTTTGCTTTTGGTAATTGTCACAAACTTCTAAAACCACGTGTTTATGTTGTGCAATCACTACAAACGTAGATAGATTAGGAAAAAGTGTTGGTGTAATTAAAGCGTTCATCTTTAAACTAAATTCTATGCATTAGCTTTTTTCTTCTTTCTGTACCTTGAAAAACCTATGTATCCAAAAATTAAAACAAGTACAGGAATCAAAAAAGACGTTGCTTTTCCTTCGCCAGAAACGGTTGTAAATAATCTATCCCAACGAATTTTATTTAAACCTTTTCCATTAGTATCATAACTCATCCAAACTAAAACAGGTTTTCCAACTACGTGATCTTGTGGTGTAAAACCCCAAGCTCTAGCATCTTGAGAGTTATGTCTATTATCTCCCATCATCCAATAGTAATCCTGCTTAAATGTATAGGTTGTAGCAACTTGATTATTGATTAATATTTGATTTCCGTTTACTTTTAGTGTGTTACCTTCATAAGCTGTAATAATACGTTTGTATAATGGTAAAACATCTATGTTTAAATCTACAGTTGCTCCAGCTTGTGGGATGTACATTGGTCCAAAGAAATCTTTATTCCAAGTGTAGTCAGGACTTGAAGGGAAAGTTTTTGGTTCATAATCCTTTGGATTTGAAAGGTTTTTTGTAATAGATATTACATTAGGATTTTTCTTTATAATTTTAGCGAGATCTTCTGTTAAGTTAATTACATAAGCTTTTTTGCTTTCTTTTATTTTCAAATTAACATAAGTTTCCCTGTTTAAGTTGCCTCTAAAAATAACTTTTTCATCATATTCGTATACAGATTTTAAATTCAAATTATTAGTTTTAAAATAATCTTGAACTTTATCGTTTTCATATATTGTTTTTTTAACTTCGTATAAATCAAATATTTCAGTCAAACCATATTGGTCAATGAAATTTTGAGAAAGACCTGTTTTAAAAACTACTGAATAGAAAAACTGCAATTTAGCACGATCAGGTAATTCGTTCTTTTTTCCATTGATATAAACATAACCATTTTTAATAGCTAAAGAATCTCCAGGTAAACCAACGCAACGCTTAACATAATTAGATTTTTTATCTAATGGTTTGTGTTTTACCGCACTATTTACATCTGTAATAACGGTTAAAGTATCAACTGGCCAATTAAAAACAACAATATCGTTACGTTTAATATCTTGAAAACCAGGAAATCTGAATTTTGGTAATTGTGGTTTTTCTAAATATGAAGGAATTAAAGTTGTAGGAATGGCATCATGAACCATTGGCAAAGCAACTGCAGTTTGAGGTGTTCTTGCGCCATAATGAAATTTACTTACAAACAAGAAATCGCCAACTAATAAGGTTTTTTCTAAAGAAGATGTTGGAATTACAAACGGCTGAATAAAATACGTATGAACAATAGTTGCAGCTACTATTGCAAATAAAATAGAGCTTACCCAATCTCCAACTTCAGACCTTGGTTTTAAACTTCTATCATTTATATAATCTAAATCTAAACTATAACTTAAATAGAAACTATAAAAGCCTAAAGTTATAATAGCTAATAAGGTGTCTAAACGAGAATTTTTCCCAAAACTGCGTGCAATCTCAACCCAAATAACAGGAAATAAAATAAGGTTTACAATAGGTAAAAATAAGAGTATAGTCCAGTACCAAGGTCTATTAATAATTTTCATTAAAATAACCGCATTATAAACAGGAACAAAAGCTTCCCAGGCTTTTCTGCCAGCTTTAACGTAAAGTTTAAAAGTTGCTAAGCCATGTAATAATTGAATAGCGAAAAAGAAAATAATCCAAGATTGTAAATCCATTTTTTTTGTATTGTGCTAATAACAATTTTTGCGTTATTAGATGTTTTTAGTAATTATTTTGTTGTCTATTGTTTAGACTTTTAAATTCAATACTTGTTACAATTAAGTCTTTGGTTAACTAATATTTAACACATCTTTCATTGTGAATATGCCTTTTTTATTAACTAACCATTCTGCCGCAATTACTGCGCCTAAAGCAAAACCTTCTCTAGAATGCGCTTCGTGACTTATATTAATAGTATCTATTGTGCTTTTGTAATTTACGTTATGTGTTCCTGGTACTTCAGGAATTCGTTTTGCGTTTATGGTTAATTTATCAGTTTCACTTTTATCTAAAACCCATTCAGTTAAATTAGTTTGTTCATCTAAAATAGATTCAGCTAATGTTATAGCAGTTCCAC
>NZ_JBELDZ010000091.1:0-9445 GCF_042094015.1 Aurantibacter sp.
ACCGCAAAATATTGCTAAAAGCTTCAAATTTATTTGAAGCTTTTTTTAAGCACTAAAGTTAGTTGTGTTGGTTAATAACTGAAAGGTTATTAACAAGGTTTAAGTAGTTAAACCAATGAGAAGCTTTCCTTTTTTCTTTTAGAAAATTGGGATGCTTTTTTGTTTTAGAGCGGTTCTTTTCCTTTAGAGGAGTTAGAATTACCAAAAAATAACATTTTTATAATCCCACAAAACACTAATAAAAATCCCAAAATAAATACACGCTACAATAAATTTTAAAAGTGTACTGGTAACAAAACCTAAGAAAGATCCAAAAGCTGCTCTAATAGCTGTTTTAGTGTCTGCTTGATTGGTTAGTTCTCCAATTAATGCACCAACAAAAGGTCCGATAATAATACCAAAAGGAATTGGAGCAATTAATCCAATTATTAAACCAATACTAGTTCCTATAACACCAGCTCTACTTCCACCAAATTTTTTAGTGCCAATTGCTGGAATAATATAATCTAAAGTAAAAACAAGTATAGCAACTATAAATGTTATAATAAGCAATATGTTATTGTTTGGTACTGCATCTGTAAGATATAAAAGAAGTAAGCCAATCCAGCTAATTGGTGGGCCAGGTAAAACGGGAAGAAAACTACCAATTAAACCTAGAATTATAAAAAGGAAACCTAAGCAGGTTAATAAAATATCCATTCGTTTTTATTTGTTAGACGATTTTGTATCAAGCTTGTTACAGATGTCATCTAAATAAATTATCGTATTTTTCGCTTTTTAAATACGTATGTTCAGAATTCTATTAGTTTTATGTAGTTTGTTGCTAACGTCTTGCAATTATTTTGAGTCTAAAAAAATCTCGAAAGATAATATTGTAGAGCAGGAATTAAAAACGTTTGCTTGGAATGAGGTTGACACTTATCCAAGTTTTAAAATCTGTGATTCATTTGAAACCGAAGCTTTAAAAAAGACGTGTTTTGAAACCGAAATTAATAATCAAGTATTTGATGCTTTAAAGAACACAAATGTTGATGTTTATGATGCTTTTTCTGAAACTATAGAGTTACAATTAATAATCTCTGAAAAAGGTACTTTCTCTATATCATCTTTAAAAATTAGTGATTCTCTTAGAGTAGTAATTCCAGAAATCAACAAAATCTTATCTAATAGTATTACAAGTTTACCACAAGCTTATCCAGCAATTAAACGTGGGCAACATGTAAAAACTCAGTTTGTATTACCAATACTAATAGAGGTTAATTAGTTTACAAGTTAAACTTATAACCTACGGCAAAATCTACCGGGAAGTTATAGTTATCAAACACTACAGAAAAGAAAGAATCATAAACTACCGTAATATAACTGTTGTTTCCAATTTTAAAATCTGCACCAAAACCAAAGATTAAAGGTGCATCAAAAGTGGTGTTACTAACAGATTCTTCGATTAGATTAGTCACATCGTTTGGATCGGTGACTAACTCTTCAGATTTAGCGTAAGTTATAGTTGCAAATTTGGTTTGAGCGAATACATTTATTTTTTCAGATTTTACAAATCTAAATCTGTAACCTAAAGCTAATTGTGTTGCTGTGTATTCTATATCGCTATTAGAGAATGTGTGTCTTAAATTTACAAAACCAACGTGTCTGCTTTCATTTTTGGCATCAAAAACTTCTAATTCAGCAGAAATAAGCGGAACTGATGCGTTTTCTGGATTAGAAACAAAAGGTTGATTAGTTATTCCTCCAAACAAAGCAAATCTACTCTCTAATTTTCCGCGTTCAACACCAACGTAAGTATTGTCTTTTGCGCTATTATAATCGCTTATAAAGTATTTAATTCCATATAATGTATATGGTACATCGTTTGCGTCAGTTTGTGTTAATTCATAAAGCGATGTTATATATTCCTTATTGTACTCTTTTTCAGTTTTAGTGTTTTTTAACTCGACTATAGAATTATCTTCTTTTTTAATAAAGTATCTATAGACACCATTTGTTCCTGAAGTCCATAATAATTCTAAAGTACCATCAATTTCAGATTTAAGCACTAATGTTTCGTTGTTAACAGTATATGTTTCTTGGCTAAATCCAAATTGTAAACCAGCTAAAAGACTAAGTGTAAAAAGAAGTTTTTTCATTTTTATATAAATTGATGATTATGTAAATGTAAAATTTTATTAGCTAATATTTAGTGTTTATAAGCTCTATTTTTCCATTTATAGCCTCCAAATAAAGATAAAACACCAACATAAATACTAAAAAATGGATATATAATAGAAGATAGCCAAACGTAACGAAAATACTGTTCTTGACTTAAAAACAACAAGGCTTGGTAAATTAAAACAAAATCTATAATCAGTTTTAATGTAGTATAAATTAATAGTTGTTTAAATGTAAATTCATCAATAATAGAACCTAATAATAAGATAACCCAAAAGCCATTTGTAGCTAAAACTAATAATCCTAAAAGCTTAGAAAAAACACTTTTGGTTTTAGATGTTTTTGAAGCCCAACGTATGCGTTGCGCTACTAGTTTTTTAAATGTATTTACAGGTTTTGTATAAACAATTGCGTGATAGTTTTTAAGATAATTAACTTGATGTTTATTATTAACTAATGCTTTTTCTAAAAGAAAAACATCATCGCCGCTTGCAAGATTTGTGTTTCCGTTATAACCATTAAGTTGTTGGAACAATTTTTTTTTGAATCCTACATTTGCGCCATTACACATAATAGGTTTTTTTAACCCAAAGCAACCAATAGTTACACCAATCAAACTGGTGAAATCTAGAAGCTGAAAAATTTTAAAAAAGAAATCAGGTTTTGTGTAAGCAACTGGTCCGGCAATAAATTTTGAGTTATTTTCTTTAATATGCTGATTATAACTTTTTAACCAATTTACACTAAAAACACAATCTGCATCTGTAGTAATAATCCATTCATTTTTAGCTAGATTTATGGCTTGAGTTAATGCATCTTTTTTAGGTGAAACAGATGTAGAACTTGCGTTTAAAATTGTATGGTTTATGGTCGAATTATTTTTAAAACTTTCAACTATAGTCAGAGAATTATCCAAAGAATTATCGTTAATTAAAAGAACTTCAAATAGGTTTTTAGGATAATTAAGTTGTTCTAAAGATTTAAGAAGTTCAGGTAAGTTTTCAGCTTCGTCTCTAAATGGAATTACAATAGAGAATTTAACCTCTGGAGTTATATCTTTTAATGTTTCAGTCTTCATTTTATAAAACCCAAAGATTAGTGTCGAAATAACAATAACATATAGAATTATAATTACATAGAAAATAATCATACTAAAACAGATTTAGATGAATAATTAATTACATAATACGATCCAATAATTGCTGGTATTGCAAAATTTAAAAGCCACATTGTAAGAACTGTAGATAAAATTAAAATGGAATTTATTCCTGCTAAATCAAATAAAAAAACAGCAATACTACCTTTAATAACCACATCAAATAAACTAATAATAGGAACTACAGAAGCTAAAATGTAAGTAGAACTTATAAATGCTAGAGCTTCAATAAAGGATAATTCAATATTAAAGAAGCGTAAGATGGCATAAAACTGAAATGAAAAGACAATGTATCTTAACAAAGACAAGAGTATCACTTTAAAAACGGCTGTTTTAGATATTTTTAGTTCATTTATATTAAAATTGAATTTTTTGTAAATCCAAAAAATAGCACAAAAAAAACATAGACCAATTAAAACAGAAACAAAAATGTTATTAGTGCTAACAGGTAAGTTAAAACTGTAAGTATTAAAAAGATAAATCAATCCACAAGTACCAAAAATAAGGGTCCAAAATAACTGACTTAAATTCCCTATTAAATTTGAAGTGACAATGTTTTTGGCTTCATATTTTGAATAATACAATGCTTTTGCGCCATATTCTCCAATACGATTTGGAGTAATTAAAGAAGCGGTAAGACTTGATGTAGATTGCTTAAAAGCTTCAAAAAATGAAATAGAACGAATGCTTTTAACCAATAACTGCCATTTTATAATTTCTAACCACCAATTTAAAATCGACATAATAATCAATATTATTGCTGATGATATTTTTAAAACCTTAGAATTTATTAAGACATCTATAAATAAAGACCAACTTAAACTAATGGATTCAAAGCATTTTAAATAAATAATATAAAATGCACCAAACACTAAAGCTAGTTTTAGTCCTACAAAAAAGAATTGCTTAGATTTGTAATGCAAGGTTAAAGTGTTATTTTAACTTGCAAAATAACTAAAACTAAAGATAATGCGATTACAAAACCATTTTAAATGCTTTGCTATTATATTTTTATTAAGTCTAACAACGCTTTTTGCTCAAGAAGATTATAGTGTTTTAAAAGGTCAGATTGCATTTGGAATTAATTCGCCGGCACAAGATGGATTTGTAAGACCTTTTGAGGCTAAAGGCACTAATTTTCCGACTATTAATTTTGGTGTCCAATATATGTTTAAAGCACAGTTTGGTGCAAAATTAGATTTAGGCTATAATAGAATGGCAAACGGAAGCGATTCTCCAGAATTTAAATTAAACTATACACGAGTAAACGCACAATTGGTTTACGATTTAACTACAAAAACAACCTTTTTACCACAAGGAACAGGTTTTGTATTACACGCAGGTCCTGGTTTTTCGATGATTAAACCTTTAGGAGATTATGGCGCAAATAAAACATCGTTTTTAAATGCAATGGCAGGATTTGAGTTTCATTATAAAGTAGCTAGAACTACATCGGTTTATTTAGATACATCTTATGTATTTGCTTTTGGAAGTGAATTCGATCCAATTACGGAAGGTTATGGTTCTTTTAATGGTAATATGCTAACTGTAACACTTGGTTTATCTGTGTCTTTAAGTGGTTGTAGAACGTGTAATTAATGGCTGCTAAAGAACAAATTATTTTGGGTATTGATCCTGGAACTACGATTATGGGTTTTGGTCTTATAAAAGTGGTGAATAAAAAGATGGAGTTGTTACAATTAAACGAACTCGATTTAAAAAAATACGATGATCATTACCTTAAACTAAAACTTATTTTTGAGCGTACTATAGAGCTTATAGAAACACATCATCCAGACGAAATTGCTATTGAAGCACCTTTTTTTGGAAAGAATGTACAAAGTATGTTAAAGCTTGGTAGAGCTCAAGGCGTTGCTATGGCTGCAGGATTGAGTAGAGAAGTGCCAATTACAGAATATGCGCCAAAAAAGATAAAAATGGCCATTACTGGTAGTGGAAACGCTAGTAAGGAACAAGTAGCTAAAATGCTACAGAATTTATTAGGTATTAAAAAATTGCCTAAAAATTTAGATGCTATGGATGGTTTAGGCGCTGCTGTTTGTCATTTTTATAATCAAGGTCGTGTTGAGGTTGGAAAGAGTTATTCTGGTTGGGCAAGTTTTGTGAGTAAAAATGAAGATAGAGTTTCTAAAAAGTCTTCGATAAAAAAGCCTAAATAATTTTTTGCAGTAATCAATTATCTTTTAACAATTATCGGTTATTAATAACTAATGAATTATGAAAAGTTTTTTACTATTATTTATATTAATACTTTCAAGTTGTTCTTCATCCAAAAGTTATGAGGAAAAAGTAAATAATCTAGTAATTGTAGAAGCAGAATTTATTGGAGAAAATAAGGTTTTAGACACTTTAAGATTTGATATTTTTGAGGATAGAAAAACATTAAGCTACAGTTATACTTCTATTTCTAATAAAAAATATTTCAATAAAAACACTTTAATTGAATTCCAACTAGCAAATGATTCAATTTTGATTTATAATGGTAAAAAATGTAGTTTAATAGATACTGAAATTTTTAAGTTTGAGAATAAGAATATTGTTGTTTATAAATATTTATTCGATGATAAAAATTGGATTGATGAAGAAACAGAATATTATTTCACTAAAGAGCACGGCTTAATTTATAGTAGTGGTTTAGCTTGGTCTACGGAATTTATGTACAATAAAAAATACTTATCCGAAATCCAAGATTCGATTTTGAGAAATCTCTATAAGTTTAAAACAAGTATTCCGCCAACATTTATTAAAGATTCTATTTAATGAAAGCTCATATATAATTGATCACTGAAAAAAAAATGTCCGGAATATACATACATATACCTTTTTGCAAACAAGCTTGCCATTACTGCGATTTTCATTTTTCTACAAATTTTAAACAGAAAGATACATTAGTTTTAGCATTGGCTAAAGAATTAGAGCTGCGTAAATTGGAATTTAAAGACACTAAAGTAGAAACCATTTATTTTGGTGGTGGAACACCAAGTGTGTTGCCTGTAAAAGAATTAGATTTTATTATAAAAGCCGTTTATAAGTATTACAACGTTATAGAAAATCCAGAAATAACATTAGAAGCCAATCCAGACGATTTAATTCAGGTTAAAAATGAATCGTATAATATATATCAAGATTATTTAGATATTGGAATTAACAGATTAAGTATTGGTGTGCAGTCTTTTTTTGAAGCCGATTTAAAATTAATGAATCGTGCTCATAATGCAGAAGAAGCTAAAAAATGTATAGCAGAAGCTGTTAAATATTTCGATAATATATCTATAGATTTAATTTACGGTATTCCAAACGCTACAAATCAGCAATGGTTAGAAAACATACAAAAGGCATTAAGTTTTGGAATTTCTCATGTTAGTAGTTATGCGCTTACTGTAGAACCAAAAACCGCTTTAGAAAATTTAATAGCTAAAGGAAAAATAGATAATGTAAACGATGAGTTAGCACAAGAACAATTCTTTATTTTAAAAGATGAATTGGCTAAAAATGGTTTTGAACATTACGAGTTGTCTAATTTTGCAAAGCCTGGATTTTATAGTAAAAACAATTCAGCCTATTGGTTAGGTAAACCCTATATAGGTATTGGTCCATCGGCACATTCTTTTAATGGGATTTCCAGAAGCTGGAACATAAAAAACAATATAAAATATATAAAATCTATTCAGGATAATATAGTGCCTAATGAGATTGAAGTATTAACCAAAAACGATAGATTTAACGAAACAGTTATGACTGGTTTACGAACCATTTGGGGAATTTCTTTAGATAAAATTGAAACCAATTTTGGGCTAGATTATAAAACTGAATTATTAAATCAAACCGAAAACTTTATTAAGGAACAATTATTGTATATTGAAAACAGTACAATAAAAATGACTAAAAAAGGACAGTTTTTGTGTGATGGAATTGCGTCACAACTTTTTAAAATAGATTAAATTTTGATAGCAGAAATACAATTAAAAAATAAGAAGATTAAAGTAGATTTTTCTAAACCGTTAGATCTCTCTATTTCTATAAAATCGTCTGTAACCAATGTAAATGCGTGGTATATAGACGAGCCTAAAATTAATCCGGTACAATTAGGAGATTGGACTGGTAGTGTAGAAAAAGGTGCCGATGTTAATTTTAATAATATTGCTTTTAATCCACATGCGCATGGAACACATACAGAATGCGTAGGACATATTTCTAAAGCTTTTAGAAGTATAAATAAGGCATTAAAAACGTTTATGTTTTTAGCTGAGGTAATAACTGTAGCGCCAGAATCTTTAGGAGATGATTTAGTTATTTCAAAACATCAAATAGAGCATCTTTTAAAAGGAAAAAATCCAGAAGCATTAGTGATTAGAACAATGCCAAATACAAAAGACAAAAAAAATAAACAATACTCAAATACTAATTGGCCTTATTTAACTGAGGAAGCAGCTTTATTTATTCGAGAAAAAGGGATTCAGCATTTGCTAATAGATTTACCAAGTGTAGATAAGGAAAAGGATGACGGAAAACTATTAGCACATAAAGCGTTTTGGAATTATCCTGAAAACACTAGGAAAAACGCAACTATTACAGAATTTATTTATGTTCCAAATAAAGTAATAGATGGAAGCTATCTTTTAAACTTACAGATTGCACCATTTAAAAATGATGCATCACCTAGTAAGCCAATTTTATATAAACTACTGTAATTATGGAAACATTTTTCACGTTAATAATAGGCGCATTATTAGTTTTAGTTGCAGTAACTATTTATCGTTTTTTTATCGAAAAGAAAAGAACAACATATCAGGCAACTGTTTTGGTAGATCAAATAAAAAAGGTCTGTAAGTTTGTAACTGTAGAAGGTGATTTTGCTGAAATTTATCATTATGAAAACGTAAAAGAACGTTACTTAAAACTTATTTCTAGCCGAAAAAAAGCTTTAATTGTTATAAATGCGAAAGCACAAGTAGGTTTTGATTTAAGTAAAATTGAGATTGAAACTAATCTAAAACAGAAAAGAATTGTCTTAACTCATTTTCCACAACCCGAAATATTATCTATAGAAAATGATATTAATTACTACGATAAAAAAGAAGGTTTCTTTAATAAATTTGAAGCACAAGATTTAACCGAATTACAAAAAGAGGCAAAGCAACACATTATTAATAAAGTGCCAGAAAGCAATTTATACAATGTAGCACGTAAAGAAGCCTTAGATAGTATTTTGCTAATAGAAAATGTTGTACAAACAATTGGTTGGCAATTAGATTATTCTAAATTAAAATTAGAAAAAAAAGCTCCAAAAGAGTTGAAAGTGTAGCGAATAGAGAAAAAACACAACTCAATTTGTCTGACTATTTTTACATCTTGTCGAATTATAGTAATGTTATAAGCTTATTTTAAGCGACTTAGGTGTAAAGTCCCTAAATTAGGATAGAATACTTTATTTTATGAGTACAATCTTAGACTATATTACAGATACATTAATCAGTTT
The DNA here is from genome assembly GCF_042094015.1 of Aurantibacter sp. Classification (NCBI taxonomy): domain Bacteria; kingdom Pseudomonadati; phylum Bacteroidota; class Flavobacteriia; order Flavobacteriales; family Flavobacteriaceae; genus Aurantibacter; species Aurantibacter sp. The sequence continues at coordinate 8,817 of NZ_JBELDZ010000091.1, forward strand.
AGATATAATTTCCTCAAAAGAAAATTTAATTAAAAAGAACAACACAATTAAGCGTTCTAAACAGATTAGATTAATAGATTTAAATCGGCAAAAGAATAAATCTGTAAAATGAATTTACAACAACTCCAAGAATTTTGTGAATCTAAACCACAAACCGAAGCCACATTTCCTTTTGATGCAGATACTTTAGTTTATAAAGTAGCAGGGAAAATGTTTGCTTTAATTCCATTAGAGAAATGGGAAAGTGGAAACCCTTTTATTAATTTAAAATGCGATCCTGATTATGCTATTGAGCTTAGGGAAACATATAGAAGTATTACCGCAGGTTTCCATATGAGTAAAAAACATTGGAATAGTATTTCTTTAAAAGATAATGATATTTCTCCAAAACTATTAGCAGAACTAATTAACCATTCTTTTGATTTGGTTGTAAAAGGTTTAACTAAAAAGGTTAGAGTAGAGCTTGATTTGTAGTTTTCTGAACGTTTTGGCTAAACTGCGTTTTAATGCAGTTTAGGTTTTGTTAGCAAATGCTTCTTTTCTGATTCAAAATAATCTCGCTTAATTTTTTTGCACTCCTATTATTTCTGGCAATTTATATGCTCCATTTAATACGCTGTCATCGGGCC
>NZ_JBELDZ010000092.1:0-4255 GCF_042094015.1 Aurantibacter sp.
AGCACCTGACTCATAATCAGGTGGTCCATGGTTCGAGTCCATGTGGGACCACTTTTAAAATCAAGCACTTACAAATTTATTGTAGGTGCTTTTTTATTTTGGGTCAAGCTTTAGGTCAAGGCAAAAAGTAAAAAGTAGTCAAAGGAAGCAAACAGATTAATCAAAGTATTCACTCTGTCATTTATTTTTTAATGTATTAAAATTTTTGTGATGCTTTTCAAAAAGCAAATCGAACCGAAAAAAAAGGTGGGGTCATTAAAAAAAATTCAATGCTATATTGAGTTAACATATCAGTCCATCTTGCCCCTTTTCCTCTAATAATTTTGAATCTGAAAAACCTATAAAAAAGCCATAAGGGGCAGCAGTAATAAAATTGACTAAACATTAAGGTTAAAATAAACTATAAACCCTTGTTATTATTGATGTTACCTAATTCTAAAAATGAAATTAGAGCTATATTTCAAAGCAAAAGTTGTTAAATGTATTTTGCCGATTTTTAGGCAAAAAAAACCATTTTAAGCAAAACAAGGGTTATCGACCATATCTCGTTAAAAAATCGAGTTTTATTAGAATATCGCTTACCTATCAAAAAACTATAGCGATACCTATTATAAAGCCATAGGAACAAATAAATCCACTTTATTTAAAACTATTGTATTTAAAGGGTGTTCAAGCTTATTTTAAGAGTGGTGCTATTCAATTTTCATTTTAATATATATTTAAAGTTGTTAAATGAATGCTTATTTTTTCAGCTTTGAAATACTGATTTTACCGCCTTTTTGGGTGCATCTTCTCCCTCCCTCTCTTTTTTAGTTTGAAACCGCAAAAAATTATTTATTTTATGCCTAAAATTTACAGGATGAAGCCAAAAATCATAAAAGGAGTTAAAGGATATAAAACTTGTATAGCAAAATATTTAGGATTAAGTAACCTAAATATTGTTTCTACTACTTCAGATTTTCAATATTCTTTTGACGACCAAAATCACGATGCTCAAATTGAAATAATTAATAACATCGTTGAGGAAGAATACCGTATATCAAACTTTTTACAACTTTGGGATTTTATTAGTGCTAAAAATAATGATTGGAGGAATGTTATTAAAGAAGGAATAGCAAATGAAAAAGACGAAGATAGATTAGATATATACACTTATCTAAAAGACAACTACTTTAATAAATTTGAAAAAGATTTATATACTTTTTCTATTCATTATGATTTTGATAATGACTTTTGGCAAACTGATATATTTATAGTTGATACTCTAAATAATATTAAGCAAGAAGTAGAAAAAAATAGTGAAACAAAGAACCTTACATTTATATCAAATACTCATATAGCTATAACAGAAGGCATAAACGAAGCAAATATTATCATACAAAATGACAAGTATTTATATTTAAAAAAGTTTTTCTCAAGATTGATTTATTTTTACAAAATCGTTTATGATTATTTATATACCGATTATTCAGGTTATATTTTGAAACTAAAGTTGTCTTATTCTAAAAAATATGGAGTTAACCATTCACTAAAAGATAGATTTAATTTTGACAAATCTCTCACAACTACTGTAGGTAAATTAGGTTTTAAACTAAACTCTGGATATGGCAGTAGAAGTAGTCTCAATAATGTTTTAGAACACTTAATAGATGGTGGGTTTATAGAAAAGACATCATTTAATATTTTTAAAAACGCATTTAATCCAGTTTCAAACAAAGAAATTGAAACTCCGATAGAATGGAAAGGTAATATTGATGAGCTTTATTATTTTATTTCAACCTTGACAAAGAAAAAGAAAATAATAAATGATACAGGTAAAAATTATAACAAACACATGATATATTGTAAAACCGTTTTCAGAAAAGATGGTAAAGCAATGAATAACATTACTGGCAACCACGACAGGCCTGATAAAAAGCAAGAAATTGATACTATTATAAATCTATTTAAAAAAGAAAAAACAGCAGTACTAGGATAGGTACAAGCATTTATTCTTAAGGTTGATTTTTCTTCCTAGACTGTTATCATTATTAAACCTTTTTTAAGGTACAAGCATTTTATGAGATTTATATTCCTAAATTTATACCAATAGGCAAAAGAAATGAAACCGTTTATGCCATAGGATGCCAGTTTAGAGGACTAAACAAATTCATTGATTATGCAGAATTAATCAATTTTTTAAATTTTGTTAATGACTTTTGTTTGCCTTCTTTAGAAGAAAGTGAGATTAAAAGCATCACTTTAAACATAATGGCTATTGAAAATATAGAGCCTTTACATATAAAACCTAGACGTATTTTATTTAACCCAAAATCTAAATTAACAAAAGTTGAAAAAATAATTACCACTAATAAACTCAATGGTAAAAGACGTTCCTGTTTAACACAAACTAAAATTAAAAAGATAATAGATAACTGGAACAAAGTAGAAGATGGTAAAATGACAAATACAGCTATTGCCAAAAAACTAAACATTAATAGGGTTACTGTTGGCAGACAATTAAAGAAGATGAGAGAAGAAGTTTAAGGCTTTTAAGGGGTGTTCCAAAACGAAAAACACTAACGCTTAACAATTTCTCTAAACTGATAAAAGAAACGCTCGACAAGTCGTAAATCTTCGGTAATAATTTCTGCTGTACCTCGCATTTCTTGTTTAAAGTCTATTTCTTTGTTGTAAGATGTAATTAGTTTTGTTGGAAGCTCTACATCAACAAAATACAAACCTTCTGCATCTGGAATTAATGAAATACTTTTTACTGTTCCATTAAGTACACCAAATTCTGTGTCAGGATAGTTTTCAAGTTTGATGTTTACGGTTTGACCAACCTTGATTTTACCTGAATTTTGTGCAGGTGTTTTTAACTTGGCTATAAAAGATGAATTTTCACTTGGAATAATAATAAACACCAAATCGCCTTGATTTACAGTTTGGTTAGTATTCCAATAATTTAGAAAAGATACTTTGCCATTGATATTAGATTTTAGGACATATAAACGTTCCCAATCTTTAATGGCTTTTTTAAGTTGGTTAAAGGATTGTATTATATTTTTAAGTAAGACCATTTCTTCTTTTATTCGGTTTATCTCTGTGCCTTTTGATGTTTTATGGGCATTACTTATACCTTCTCGCATTTGTGAAATAGAAGCTTCAAAGTTTTTGTAGTTTCGTTCTGCTTGTGCGTATTGTAATTGTTTGTTTTCATAGTCTTGTTCAGAAATTACTCCTTTTTCAAATAAGGTTTTCTGTCGGTTTAAATCCTTTTGAGTAAACTCTAATTCTGTTTTATTAATATCTCTCTGTGATTTTAAGCTTTGTAAACGTCTATTGAGTTCAGATATGGAATATTTATTTGCTAATGCTTCATTAGAAAAAGGCTCTAATTCTTGATTGAGTTTGTATTGAATATAACTATTCTCAAATAACGCAAATTGCGATTCAATATCGCCAAGAAATAAAATAGGTAAGCTATCTATTGGAAAGCTAAAAGATTTACTATTTACAGTTATGGTATCTATTACAGATTTAAGTTTATAAACATCTTTATAATTGGCTGTATTTTCCAAAATAGCTAATGGCGTATTGTTTTTTACTTCTTGATTATCTTTTACTAAAATGGCGTCTATTTTACCTGTGATTTTGGCATATTCTTTTTGTGGTGGAATTTGAGTTGTTATTAATGCTTCTGAAGGAATAATATCTGGGTATTTTATAAACCAAGACATGAATAACAGCATTACAATTAAAGCCAAAAACAAGACGTTTCCCCAACGTATCATCCAATGCGGCACTTTGGTTAATATTTCTTGCACTTCTTCACTACGAAGTTCTATATTATCTAAACTATTATTTGGCATCTATTTTCCTAATTCTAATTGATTTTTAACCAAATTGTAATAATTTCCTTTTTGGCTTACAAGTTTTTGATGATTACCTACTTCAACAATCTTTCCTTTATCCAATACTACAATTTGATGTGCATTTTTAACTGTACTTAATCTATGTGCAATAACAACAACAGTTTTGTTTTCAAAAAAGGTATTTAGCTTTTCCATAATAACCTTTTCGTTATTAGCATCCAATGCACTTGTAGCTTCATCAAAGAATAAGAAATTAGGATTTTTATAGACTGCTCTTGCAATTAGTAAACGTTGTTTTTGCCCTGTACTTACTCCAACACCTTCCATACCAATTTTAGTATTGTATGACAATGGTAAAGATTCTATAAATTCATTAATATTGGCAACAGCAACAGCGT
>NZ_JBELDZ010000092.1:4265-9232 GCF_042094015.1 Aurantibacter sp.
CTACATAATCTACACCAACTGCAATATTATTAGCTATGGTATCACTAAAAATATAACCTTCTTGCATTACAACGCCACATTGATGTCTCCAAGCTTTTTGTGATACGTGTTGTAAATTGTGGTTGTCAATTTTTATCTGTCCACTGTTTGGGTCGTAAAACTTTAAAAGTAGTTTCATTAAAGTAGTTTTACCACTTCCACTAACCCCAACAATGGCAGTGATTTTATTAGATGGAATTTCTAAATCTAAATCTTTTAAAACTAATTGGTCAGAACCTATATATCTAAAAGACACTTTAGAGAGTTCTATATTGGCATCTAAAGGAATATCCGTTATTTTTTCTACGTCTTGTTGTTCTTCATCTTCTTTGTTATGAATTTCAGATAAACGGTCTAATGAAATTTTAGCATCTTGTACTTCTCGAATAAAGTTTATGAGTTGTGCTATTGGCGAGTTTAATTGACCTACTATATAACTAATAGCTAGCATTATACCTAAAGTAATATCTCCATCAATTACTAATTTCGCAGATAAGACTGTTATTAAAATATTTTTTAATTCATTAATGAAACTAGAACCTACACTTTGGTATTGTTCTAGTGCTAAACTTTCAATAGATACTTTAAATAATCGTGCTTGTACAAATTCCCAACTCCAACGTTTTTGCTTTTCGGCATTGTGAAGTTTAATCTCTTGCATCCCATTAATAAGTTCAATGACTTTACTTTGTTCTTGACTTACTTCAGAAAAACGTTTGTAATCTAAATCTCTACGTTTCTTTAAAAAAATGATTATCCAAAGAAAATATAGAAAACTACCTAAAAGAAAAATACCAAATAGTAATAAATTGTAATAGGCAAGTACCAAGCTAAATACTATTAGATTAACCATTGAGAACAAAACACTCAATGACGATGTAGTTAGAATCTGTTCAATACGCTTATGGTCATTAATTCGCTGTAAAATATCGCCAGTCATTCGAGTATCAAAAAAGGCTATAGGTAAATTCATTAATTTAATAAAGAAATCTGAAACTAATGATATATTGATTCTAGTACTTAAATGTAACAATATCCAACTTCTTATAACATCAATAGCTGTTCTTCCAATAAATAAGGCAATTTGTGCAAAAAGAATTAAATATATGAAATGTATGTCTTGGTTTTTAATACCAACATCTACAATACTTTGGGTAAGAAAAGGAAAGATAAGTTGAAGTAAACTAGCAGCTATTAAGCCTATGACAAGTTGCCACAGAAATTGCTTGTATTTTAAAATATAGCGTGATAAAAACTTAAACCCAAAGTCTGTTTTATCTGTATCAAAATCTGAATCGTAAAATTTTGCTGTTGGCTCTAGTAATAGTGAAATACCTTCTTCTGTTTCTTCTGTAGCATTATTGCCAATCCAATGTTTTAAAAGTTCTTTTTTGGTATATTTTAATAAACTATGTGCAGGGTCTGAAATATAAAAGGTGTCATTTTTTATTTTATATAAAACAGCGTAATGGTTTTTGTTCCAATGTAAAATACAAGGAAGAGGAATATTTCCTAATGCTTTTAAAGTTAGTTTAACACCAATGCTTCTAAATCCAATTTTTTCTGAAGCATCGCTCAACCCTAGTAGACTACTTCCCTCTCTTGTGGTTTCGCTAATACTTCGTAGCTTCTGTATGGATATCGTTTTTTTGTAATGTTTAGCTATAATTTTCAAACAAGTTGGACCACAGTCTTTAAAATCAGCTTGTTTATAATGAGGAAATTTGAACATAAATTATTTAAGTCTTTTTTTGACTGTTATAAATTTTAATAATAATAGGCTAACCAAAAGATTCTGATTAGCCCAAAAAAATTAAAGCCAAGAAGCACTTCCGCAACTAGCACAACACCAATTTCCACCATTACTAACAGCACTTAACGCATCTGCTTTGCTAACTCCATAGTCAGTAACAGTAGTCTCGTAAGCAGTACCATCAAAATCATAAGTAATAAAAGTCGTAGTATAACCACAAGTTCCTGTACCACCATTAACACTTTCCTGTTCTTTTTTGTTTAGGACTGAAAGTCCTTCAATTTTTAAAATGTTTTTTAACATAATTTTAAAATTTATAGTTTATATATCCTTGAACGTTTAAAGACACTCAAGGGCTGTGTCTATTCATGCATGAATACTATTATTCGTCTATATACTTATTTAATAAAGACTGTAACTCTTTACTATCTGGGCTAGGTGCATTTTTATGCACTAATTCTCCTTTTTTATTAAATATTAAATATCTAGGAATGCTTTTTAAGTTTAAATCTTTATAGAATTTAGCATTAGGATAATTAATAGCTAAAGTATTATGTTCATAGAACATTATGTTCTCATCCTCCTGCGCTTTCTTCCAGTTTTTATGGCTTTTATCGATTGAAATAAATAAAAATACTACATCTTTATTCTTATAATCAATGATTAATTTTTTAGATTCTGGCATTACTTTTCTGCATGGCGCACACCAACTAGCCCAAAAATCAATAAAGATAACCTTCCCTTTATTCTTAATAAGAAAATCTTTTAAATTTATTTTTTTCTTTCCATTATCTATTAAAATAACATTGTCAGTAGTTTTACTTAATAATGAGTAATCAACCAAATAGTCATCTTTAATTTCATTAACTAATCTTGAATCTGAAACCTCTTTAGTAAAGATTTCAAATCTACTTTGAAATTCTTCAGATGAAAAATCTTTAGCAATTTCTTTAATAAAATGCCATAATAGAAAATCTTTTGATTTATTTTCAAACATACTCTTGTTGCTATGAACAAAATCAAAGCACTCTACAGAATTTATGACTGAACCATTAGAAGTTTTAACTATTCTTTTTTTTATATTTCCTGTTACATACTTTAAAAGTAATCCTGTATAGGTATCTATGTGTAAATCTGTATTTCCTTTAATAATATTTTCTGTATCTACATCTTTCCTTTCTTGCATATAATAGATACTTTTCTTGTGGTAGTCATAGATATTTGCAGATAATTGATTGATATTCCTCAATGAATCTATTCCACTTATTGCCTTAATAAAAGTAGCCTGTATTTCCTCTTTGTATTCTTCTTCTTCTTCTGGAGTTCTAATTCTTTTATACTTTTTTAGAAAATCACGAAAATCCAATGGTCTCTTATACCTTTGCAAGAAATCACTAACAGAATAGTCGTGTTTTTTCGATTTTCTATTCGTCAAATTGAGGTTGGGAGCTCCATCTTTAAACGAAATAATAATTGAATCTCCACGAGAGAAAACAAACGTTTTAAATTTATTAAAATTATAGCGTAACTTTAAATAAATTTCATCTTCATCTACTTCAAAATCAAATGATTCAGCCTCTTTTTCAACATTCACAATGTTTTTTATAAAGTTGTTTTTGGTTTTATAGCTTATAAATGGTTCTTTGACAATTATTGATTTATTACCTTCTATTTTTAAAGTATCGCTTATAGTTGGAACATTTTTTAATTGTATTGAGATATTGTTTGGAGATGTTACTGTCTCTTGCACAGTAGGTTTTCTGTCTTTTTCTTGAGAACAAGACAAAGTAAATATTGTTAATAGTGTTGAAAGAAAAAATGTTTTCATAAAATATGAGATTAAAAATAGCTTCGATTAGAATTAAATTAAAACTAACCGAAGCTGAAAAATGAATAAATCTGTTAAAGCCATGAAGCACCACTACAGCTAGAACAACACCAATTTCCACCAGCCCAATTTGCTCCTGCGTAAGTTGCTGCGTTGAACGCCTCTGATTGCGAAACCCCAGTTTCTACATACTCATAATAAGAACCATCTGCTTCATACTTCCTCATTATGTAAGCACAAGTTCCTGTACCACCATTAACACTTTCCTGTTCTTTTTTGTTTAGGACTGAAAGTCCTTCAATTTTTAAAATGTTTTTTAACATAATTTTAAAATTTATAGTTTATATATCCTTGAACGTTTAAAGACACTCAAGGGCTGTGTCTATTCATGCATGAATGTTTTTAGCCTAACTATTTTTTTTCTAAACGGATAATATGTCCTATAAAATTTTCCATATCAAGCGGATTGTAATTTTTAGAAAAAACTTTACCATTTATTAAAATTGTAGGAGTACTATCTACTTCTTTTGAAACGCACCAAAAGTGATGTTCTTTTAGTATTTCATTATATTTTAAGTCATCACATTTACCCCATTTCTTTAGCCATTTCTTTATACTAACCTTACTATACCACTCATCAAAAGCCTCAAAAAACCTATTCCTATCCTCCGCATAAAACTGCAAGAGTCGTTCCGATATTTGAGTTCGAGGGTCTTTTCGGTTATCAAAAGGAACAAAGAAATGAAAATTAATCTCTAATTTATTTGGATATCTCTTCAATAGTTTCATATATATATTATGAACTTCAAAACAAGTTTCACATAATGGATTTGTTATTGCAGTTATCTTTACAGAAGAGTTATTGTTTCCCATTTTTATGTCCAATGAACTGTAATCGACATTAATAGGTTTTAATGCAAAATAATGAGGTAAAAATAAATTATAATCTCTTCTAAATGTTAGATTCTCTATTCTTAATCTTTTGTTTTCAAAATTATTAACTAAAAGTTTTTTGAGATTTATCCAAGAAATAATTGAAATGATAAAAATTAGCAGTATTGGAAATACTAATAAGAAATTAAATTTTGATTCGTGTAGTATCATTTTTAAAACAAAAAATTGTAGCAATAAAATACTAGCTATTACTAAACAAAGTGGACACCATTTTTTAATTTTAAAATACTGATGGTAAATAGAATAAAATACAATAGGTAAAGACAAAATGGACAAGCTTTTAAATACCAAAATAGTAGGGTTAAAAAGGAAAACTATTGAAAGAGATGAGAAATAAACTATAGAAGCATCTGATAAATCAATTATATTAAAAAGTTTAGATTCTTTAGACTT
>NZ_JBELDZ010000093.1:0-9198 GCF_042094015.1 Aurantibacter sp.
GAACCCCTCTTACATGGATGAAAACCATGCGTCCTAGCCGATAGACGAACGGGCCATTATTTATTTTATTTTCAAAATATATTTGAACTTGTAATCAACTAATAAAACGTGATTGCGGGTGCAAATATACAACTTATTTTTACTTCTGCAATATCTTTTAAAAAAAATATAAAAAAAATACAATTAATAGGCTTTAGCAAACAATACTCTCGTTTTAGACGGTTTTCCTGTTAAGACACAAACGCCTTCTTCTGGTTTAAAACAATCTGGAATACAGCGTGTGGTTGCCTTAGTTAATTCCTTAATTTTATCTTCGGTTTCTGTAGTTCCATCCCAATGTGCTGAAACAAATCCTCCTTTATTATCTAAAACATCTTTAAACTCTTCAAAAGAATTAACTTCTGTAATATGAGAATCTCTATAAGAAAGCGCTTTACTATATAAAGTCTCTTGAATTTCGCTTAATAATGCTTTTACTTTTTCTGTTAAAGTTGATAGTTCTGTAACCTCTTTAGTTAATGTATCTCTACGAGCTAACTCTACTGTCCCATTTTCTAAATCTCTAGCTCCAATTGCTAGACGTAATGGAACTCCTTGTAACTCATGTTGAGCAAATTTTGCTCCTGGACGAAAAGTATCTCTATTATCAAATTTTACCGAAACGCCAACATTACGAAGATTCTTCATAATTTCATTAACTACTTCAGTAATAGCAATTAATTGTTCTTCTGTCTTGTATATAGGTACAATAACAACTTGATTTGGTGCTAAATTTGGTGGTAACACTAATCCTTGATCATCACTATGAGTCATAATCAATGCGCCCATTAATCTAGTAGAAACTCCCCAAGATGTTGCCCATACATAATCTTTTTTTCCTTCTTTATTAGCAAACTTAACATCAAAAGCCTTAGCAAAATTCTGACCCAAAAAATGAGATGTTCCTGCCTGTAAAGCTTTACCGTCTTGCATTAAAGCTTCAATACAATACGTCTCATCTGCTCCAGCAAACCTTTCGCTTTCAGTTTTTCGACCTTTAATTACAGGTATAGCCATAAAATTTTGGACAAACGTAGCATAAACATCATTCATTAATTCTGCTTCTGTAATAGCTTCTGATTTGGTTGCGTGAGCTGTATGTCCTTCTTGCCATAAAAACTCAGCAGTTCTTAAAAATAAACGTGTACGCATTTCCCAACGCACCACATTAGCCCATTGATTAATTAGCAATGGTAAATCTCTATAGGATTGTATCCATCCTTTATAAGTATTCCAAATAATAGCTTCACTTGTAGGTCTTACAACTAACTCTTCTTCTAATTTTGCTTTAGGATCTACACGAAGTTTTCCAGGTTTATCTGGATCATTTTGCAATCTATAATGAGTAACAACAGCACATTCTTTAGCAAAACCTTCAGCATTTTTCTCTTCGGCTTCAAACAAACTTTTAGGAACAAACAAAGGAAAATAAGCATTCTGATGTCCTGTTTCTTTAAACATTCTATCCAATTCTGCTTGCATTTTTTCCCAAATAGCATAACCATAAGGCTTGATTACCATACAGCCTCGAACTGCTGAATTTTCAGCCAAATCAGCTTTTACAACTAATTCATTATACCATTTCGAATAATCTTCAGCTCTACTCGTTAGTTTTTTGCTCATACACAGTGTTTTGGCACAAATATTGTGATATTGTTAAATGTTAGAAATATTTGGACAAAACTAACTATTTTTGTTATGTTCAACAATAAAAAACTATTGCGTTATGAAATATATTACTTATTTAACACAGAAAACATATTATTTACTTGGCTTAACAGCTATTTTTAGTTTCACATCTTGTGGTTCTTATCAATACATTGGTCAAGATAATGACGGTATTTACGGTGAACAAGTTAATCAAGAAGTAATAATTGAAGATATAGAAGAAGATCCTTCTAATTATTACAGTAATTATTTTAGAGAAAAATCTAACGAAATATATATTGAAGAAGAACAAACTGAAGAAGTTTTTACTGATGTAGAAACTTATGAAAGTAATACATCTCAAAATAATCAAAATGGTAGTTGGGGAGAAAACAATACAACTGTAAACATAAATTATTATGATAATGGTTGGAATAACGGTTTTGGCTGGAATAATTGGGGTTGGAATAATCGTTTTGGTTGGAATTATGGCCCTAGATGGAATAACTGGTATGGCTGGAATAACTGGGGCTGGAATAACTGGGGCTGGAATAATGGTTTTGGTTGGAATAATTGGGGTTGGAATGGTGGCTTTTATGGAAACCCATATAACAACGGATATTATGGCAACTGGAATTACGGACGTAGAGGTTACGCATATTCTAACGGATATAGAAATAACGCAAGAATTGGAAATAGTTATTTAGCTGGGAGAAATAGATCTTCTTTACTATCGTCAAGAAACACAAATTTAACAAGGCCTAGAACATCAACAAGTACAAGACCTAGAACATCAACAAGTACAAGACCAAGGACTAATTCTAGTACAAGACCTAGAACAAATACATCTACACCTAGACCTAGACCTAGACCTACTACTAAACCAAGAACTAACTCACCTAGAACAAGTACGCCTAGAAGCTCTTCGCCTAGAACAAGCACACCTAGAAGTAGTACTCCTAGATCATACTCAAGTCCAAGATCAAGTAGTAGTTCAAGAAGTTCTTTTTCTAGAGGTGGATCAAGCTCAAGAAGACCTAGATAAATAGATATTAACCTCAAATAGTTATTATGAAAAAAATATTATTTACAATAGGAGGCTTATTATTAGTTTCAACGGTATTTACTCAGAATATTAATGATGCATTACGTTATGGAAATTCAGAAGTACAAGGATCTGCTCGTTTTAGAGCTTTAAGCGGAGCTTTTGGAGCTTTAGGAGGCGATATGAGTGCAGTAAGTATTAATCCTGCTGGATCTGCTATTTTTAGTGTAAGCCATGCTTCTTTTTCATTAGCAATTAATAATAAGAAAAACGAAACTGCCTTTTTTGGTACTCAAAATTCAGAGAGAAATGGAAATTTTGATTTAACGCAAGGTGGCGCTGCTTTCATTTTTAAAAGTAATAACGAATCATCTAAATTCAAGAAATTCACACTAGGTTTAGCCTATGATAAAACTGGTGATTTTGATAACGATTGGTTTGCTTCTGGAAATAACACTAATAATTCCATTGGTAATTATTTTTTACAAAACGCACAAGGTTTACGTTTAGATGAAATATCTGCCTTTCCAGGAGAAAGCACATCTGATGCGTATTCAGGAATTGGTTCTGCTTATGGTAGTCAACACCAACAAGCTTATTTAGGTTACGATTCTTATATTTTAGAGCCTAATGATATTACTGATGACGGTAATACACTTTATACATCTAATATAGCTGCAGGTAATTACAACCAAGAATACAGCTATGCTTCTACTGGTTATAATGGAAAACTGGCTTTTAACTTTGCAACGCAATACACAGACAAATTTTACTTTGGGCTAAACTTAAATTCTCACTTTTTAAATTATGAACGTTCTACCTTTTTATATGAAGAAAATGATAATGGAGGAATTATAAAGCAAGTTGCTTTTCAAAATAATTTAGTTACCACTGGTAATGGATTTTCTTTTCAACTAGGTTCTATTATGAAACTAAGTAAAGACGTTAGGCTAGGCTTAAGCTACAACTCGCCTACTTGGTATACTATTGAAGATGAAACAACTCAGCTTATTGAAACATTAAGAGATGATGCAGGAACTGATGTTTTACAAATTGTAGACCCGCAAATTATAAATATTTTTCCAAGATACAGATTACAAACACCAAGTAGTATTACAGGAAGTTTAGCTTACATATTTGGTAAGTCTGGATTAATTAGTTTTGATTATGGACGTAAAAATTACGGCAACACAAAATTTAAGCCAAAATCTGACACTTATTTTTCTGAGTTAAACCGTAATATAGAAGATCAATTAACCTCAGCAAATACTTATAAAATTGGTGGCGAATATAAAATTAAACAATTAAGCTTAAGAGCTGGATACAGGTTTGAAGAAAGCCCTTATAAAAACAAAACTACAATTGGAGATTTATCGGGTTATTCTTTAGGTTTAGGTTACAGTTTTGGAAACACAAAATTAGACTTAACATACGACACATCGCAACAAGATAGAAATCAATCTTTATATAATGTTGGTTTAACAGATGCAGCAGCAATAGATAGCAAAATATCAAATATCACACTAAGTTTAGGGTTTAATCTGTAGTATAAAAAAATACATTTATAAAAAGAGGCTCGCTATAATTATAGCGAGCCTCTTTTACATTTAAAATAATTTTTAACTCTATTTATTTAGGTCTCGATTATACTTAATCAGACATAACAAGATTCAAAAGTATTAATTACTATTTCTTAGGAATTTCTTTTAAAATCTCTAAAACAAAGTTCCAATATTTTTTAGCCGAAGAAATACTTGCGCGCTCATCTGGAGAATGTGCTCCTTTTATAGTTGGCCCAAAACTAATCATTTCCATACCTGGATAGTTCTGCCCTAAAATACCACATTCTAAACCTGCGTGACAAGCAGCAACATTAGCTTTTTCTCCATTCAATTTCTCGTACAAAGAATCTAACACTTTTAATATAGACGAATCCATATTTGGAGTCCATCCTGGATATTCTCCAGAAAACTCTACTTCGCAACCTGTTAACTCAAAAGTAGAACGTAACGTATTTGCTAAATCAGTTTTTGCACTTTCTACAGAACTACGTGTTAAACAACCTATTTTAATAGCGCCATCTTTTACAATAACTCTTGCTATATTGTTTGATGTTTCTACTAAACCAAGAATATCTGCACTCATTCTATACACACCATTTAAAGCTGAATATAAAGCTCTTGTAATCCCTTCTTGAACACCTAAATCCATAATAAATTCTGGAGTTTCTATTTCCTCAATTACAACAGTAAAGTCAGGTTCTAAAGTTTTATTTTCTATTTTAATAATTTCTGCTAAAGCATTCATTTCACTTAAAAAAACTTCTTCATGAATTGCATCTATAGCTACTATAGCTTTACTTTCTCTTGGGATAGCATTACGCAAACTTCCGCCATCAATTTCAGAGATACGCAAACCATATTTTTCAAAACCATCAAATAATAAGCGGTTCATGATTTTATTAGCGTTTCCTAAACCTGTAATAATTTCCATTCCAGAATGTCCGCCTTGTAGTCCTTTTACAGTTATAGTATATCCTTTTTTAAACTCAGGCGTTTCTTCTTGTTCGTAAGTTCTTGTTGCAGTAACATCAACTCCACCTGCGCAACCAACACCAATTTCATCATCTTCTTCTGTATCTAAATTTAAAAGAATGTCACCCGTAAGCAATCCACCTTTTAAACCCATTGCACCAGTCATTCCTGTTTCTTCATCTATAGTAAATAAAGCCTCTATTTCTGGATGAACAATTTCTGAACTTTCTAAAATTGCCATTATAGTTGCAACACCTAAACCGTTATCTGCACCTAAAGTAGTTCCTTTTGCTTTTACCCAATCGCCTTCTATTTTCATTTCAATACCTTGAGTATCAAAATCAAAATCTGTATCGTTATTTTTTTGATGAACCATATCTAAATGCGACTGCATAACAATGGTTTTTCTATCTTCCATTCCTGAAGTTGCTGGCTTTTTTATAATTACGTTTCCAACTTCATCTACAAGAACATCTAAACCTAAGTTAGTCCCAAAATCTTTCATAAATTGAATGACACGTTCTTCTTTTTTTGAAGGTCTTGGTACAGCATTTAAATCTGCAAATTTATTCCAAAGTGCTTTTGGTTCTAAAGCTCTAACTTCTTGACTCATTTTTTTCTATTTAAATTTCAAACAAAGGTAATTAATAGAAAACGATTGTTGCAAACATTTCTTATTTTTGAAATATGCCAAAAAGAAAATCGCTTATTTTAGCTTTACTTATAATTCCTACATTCCTTTTTATAAAGTTAATTTCTTATTTCCCAGAAACAGTAGAAACCTATTATAGTAATGGCATTTACCCTATTACCTCTAAGCTACTACACTTTAATTTAGGTTGGATTCCATTTTCTTTTGGCGATGTATTTTATACCGTAATTAGTTTATACGCTATCTATTGGGTTATTAAAAACATTAAACGCATTTACAAAGATACTTTGAGTTGGTTTGTAGATGTATTTTCAGCTATTAGTTTACTTTATTTAGCGTTTCACGTATTATGGGGTTTTAATTATTACAGAAAACCACTTCACGAGAACTTAAATTTAAATGCAGATTATACCACAGAACAGTTAATTGAAGTAACAAAAATGTTAATTCTAGAATCGAATTCACTTCATACTAAACTATCAAAAAACGATACCTTAAAAGTTAATTTTCCTTTTAATAAAACTTTTGTTATTAATAACACACATATAGGATACGATAAATTAAAAACAACTTATCCGCATTTAGATTATAGCGTTAGTAGTATAAAAAACTCATTATTTAGTTACCCTTTAACAAAAATGGGCTTTAGTGGTTATTTAAATCCATTTACAAATGAGGCACAACCAAACGGATTAATTCCTATTTACAAATATCCAACCACTTGTGCTCATGAAGTTGCTCATCAATTAGGTTATGCTGCAGAAAATGAAGCTAATTTTATTGGTTGTTTAGCGTCTATAAATCATCCAAATAATTATTTTAACTACTCTGGTTACACTTTTGCCTTAAGACATTGTTTAGCTGAAATTTATAAACGTAATCCAGATTTGTATATGGAAATAGCTTGTACTATAAATCCTGGTATTTATGCCAACTATAGAGAAGTTAGTGATTTTTGGGATAGCCATAAAAATAGTTCAGAACCTGTTTTTAAAGAAACCTATAGTACTTTTCTAAAAGCCAACAACCAATCCAAAGGCATAGAAAGTTATAGTTATGTAGTAGCACTTTATGTTAATTATTTTATAGAGCGAAAAATATGAAGTATCTTTAAAGCATTAACAACAGCTTTATGATAAGAAAACTTTTATTTTGCGGACTTTTAAGTATATCAACACTTGGTTCTGCTCAGGATTACATTCCAAAAAACGATGGTGTAAAAACAAACACCAAAAACCACACAGTATTTACCAATGCCAAAATATACATTACACCAACTCAAGTGGTGGAAAATGGTACTTTGGTTATTAAGGACGATAAAGTTATTGCGTCTGGTACAAATATTACTATTCCTAAAAACAGTATTATAATAGATTTAAATGGTAAAAGTATTTACCCTTCTTTTATAGATATCTATTCAGATTTTGGGACAAGTATTACGCCTTATGATTCTAAAGGAAATTATTCCCCACAATACAGCGCAAGTCGCGAAGGTTTTTATTGGAACGACCATATGCGTCCTGATGTAAAAGCTATTAATCATTTTAAATTTGACAACTCTAAAGCCGAAGCTTTACAAAAAGCAGGTTTTGGTGTAGTAAATACACACGTAAACGACGGAATTATGCAAGGTTCTGGGCTTTTAATAGCTCTAACCAATAAGTCAGATGATTCTAAGCGCTTGTTAGATGATAATTCTGGAATGTTCTACGGAACATCTAAAAGTAAAACATCTAAACAATCCTATCCAACATCTATAATGGGAACTTTTGCTTTACTACGTCAGTTTAATCACGATGCAAAATGGTATGCTACAGGAAATATGTCTCTAAAAGATCGTGCTTTAGAAGCCTTTTTAGAGAATAAAAATGAAACACAGTTTTTTGATGCTGGCGATAAAAATCAAATCCTAAGACTTGATAGAATTGGAGATTCTTTTAATACACAATATGTTTTTGTTGCTGGTGGAAATGAATACGAATTAGTAAAAAATATTAAGAACACTAATGCAAAATTAATTGTTCCGTTAAACTTTACTGACGCTTTTGATATGGAAGATCCACTTTTAGCGCGTTTTGCTGAGTTAAAGGATATGCGCGAATGGAACCAAGCTCCTAGTAATCCTAAAGTATTAGTAGACAATAATATTACGTTTGCTTTAACTACTCACGATTTAAAAAAGGTTGAAACGTTTAAAACAAAATTACTAAAAGCCATTTCTTATGGTTTAGATAAAACCAAAGCATTAGAAGCCTTAACTACAATTCCAGCTTCTATAATTGGAAAACCTAATCAACTAGGTCAATTAAACGCTGGTGCTTATGCTAACTTTTTAATTACTTCTGGAGATATTTTTGATGAAAAAACAACTTTATATCAAAATTGGATTACAGGAAAGAAGCATATTATAAATGCAATAGATACGAAAGATTTAAGAGGTGAATATACTTTACAATTTAGTGGCGGTATCTTTAAAAATGAAGCATCAACTTTAAAAATATCAGGTGAATTAACAAAATTAAAAGCTTCAATAGAATCAGATAAAAAGAAGCAGGACACATCTGTTAAATTTACTGACAATTGGTTACAAGTATTGGTATCTAGTGGAGATTCTATAAATAACGAGTTTGTTAGATTAAAGTCTAATATTATTTCAACGGATAACTTTTCTGGAAAAGCCTATTTTCCTAACGGAGAAAGTTTTGATTTTACCGCAAGTAAAAATGTTGTAAAAGACGATTCCGAAGAAAAAAAGGAAGAAATTAAAGAAACTGAAACACCAAAATTATTTCCTACAACCTATCCAAATACAGCATACGGATTTAGCAGTTTGCCTCAACAAGAAACTATTTTATTTAAAAATGCAACAATTTGGACTAACGAGAAAGATGGCATTTTAGAACAAACAGACATTTTAATTAAAAACGGTAAAATTGCCAAGATTGGCAAGAACTTATCAATAAATGACGCTAAAGTAATTGATGCTTCAGGAAAACATATTACTGCTGGAATTATAGACGAGCATTCTCATATAGCAACTATTAGTGTAAACGAATCTGGGCACAATAGTACAGCAGAAGTTACTATAGAAGATGTTGTAGATTCAGAAGATATTAATATTTATAGAAATCTTGCTGGTGGCGTTACAAGTATTCAAATTTTACATGGTTCTGCAAATCCTATTGGCGGAAGATCTGCTATTATTAAATTAAAATGGGGACAAACTGCAGATCAAATGATTTATAAGGACAGTCCTAAATTTATAAAATTTGCTTTAGGTG
>NZ_JBELDZ010000094.1:0-8871 GCF_042094015.1 Aurantibacter sp.
AAAAGTGTTATTTATGATTTAAAAGGATTTCTGCCAAGAAATCAAGTAAACTCTAGACTTTAAACTAATATAAATTGAAGAAAAAAATACTATTAATTTTTGGGACTAGACCGGAGGCGATTAAAATGGCACCTTTAGTTAAAGAGTTTCAAAAGCATCCCGAATTGTTTGAGACTAAAGTTTGTGTTACTGCACAACACAGAGAAATGCTAGATCAAGTTTTAGCTTTTTTTGATATTACGCCTGAATATGATTTAGACTTAATGAAGCCTGGTCAAAATTTATATGGACTGACGGCTACAATTATTGAGTCTCTAAAACCAATCTTAGAAGAGTTTTCTCCTGACTATGTTTTTGTTCACGGAGATACGACAACGACTATGGCTGGGTCTATTGCAAGTTTTTATTCTGGAGCAAAAGTATGTCATGTAGAAGCTGGACTTAGGACTAACAATAAACTTTCTCCTTTTCCCGAGGAAATAAATCGTCAAATAGCAGGTAGAATTTGTGATTATCATTTTGCTCCTACTGAAACTTCAAAAAAGAATTTACTCAAAGAAAATATTTCTGATAGTTCAATTTTAGTCACTGGAAATACAGTGATTGATGCTTTGATTAAAACTGTTGAAAAAGTTAATGAAAATCCCAGTCAATTAATTCAAGACCTTTCAAAACAAATAGGAAATCAAGAAGTTGTTTTAGTCACAGGACATCGAAGAGAGAATCATGGTGGAGGATTTGAAAGAATTTGTAAAGCTTTAAAAAGAATCGCTAAAGATAATATAGATCGTTTAATTATCTATCCTGTTCATTTGAATCCAAAAGTACAGGAGCCTGTAAATAGAATCTTGTCGGGGGTTAGTAATATAATTTTAATAGATCCTTTAGCCTATCAAGATTTTATCTGGTTGATGAATCGATCTAAAATCATTATCACAGACAGTGGAGGTGTACAAGAAGAAGCACCAAGTCTAGGGAAACCTGTTTTAGTGATGAGAGATACTACCGAAAGACCCGAGGCAGTTGAAGCAGGGACAGTTTTGTTGGTTGGAACCAATGAAGATCTTATTGTATCAAAAACATTGGACTTATTAAATAATCATGACAACTTTGAAAAAATGTCAAAGCTTCATAATCCCTACGGAGATGGGTTGGCGTCAAAAAGAATTGTAGACTTTATTAAAAATATAAAATAATGAATCCAGAAGTAGTAACCATTGGTTTAGGATATATTGGATTGCCAACCTCAGCATTAATTGCCTCCCACGGGACAAATGTTTTAGGGGTTGATATTAACCAAAAAGTTGTTGATACTATTAATCAGGGTAAAATTCATATTGTTGAACCAGACTTAGATGAAATTGTCTCAAAAGCGGTTTCTAATGGCTTTTTTAAAGCATCTACCAAAGCTAGTTCAGCAGATGTATATCTCATAGTCGTTCCTACGCCATTTAAGGGAAATCACGAGCCAGATATTTCTTTTGTTGAAGCAGCAACAAATGGAATTATTCCACTACTAAAAAAAGGAGATTTATATATTATTGAATCAACCTCTCCTATCGGTACAACTGATAAAATGCAGAAACTAATATTTGCATCTAGACCTGAGCTAGAAGGCGCTATTCATATCGCCTATTGCCCGGAAAGAGTATTACCAGGGAATGTGATGTATGAACTCGTTGAGAATGACCGTGTTATTGGAGGTGTCGATGAAGCTTCTACTAAAAAAGCAATAGATTTTTATGGCAAGTATGTAAAAGGTGAGTTACATGCAACAAATGCAAAAACTGCAGAAATGTGCAAATTAGTAGAGAATTCCTCTAGAGATGTGCAAATTGCTTTTGCGAATGAGCTGTCATTGATATGTGATAAGGCAGGTATCAATGTTTGGGAGTTAATTAATTTAGCAAATAAGCATCCAAGAGTGAATATATTGCAACCTGGTTGTGGTGTGGGGGGGCATTGTATTGCTGTAGATCCTTATTTTTTAGTTTCTAATTATCCCATGGAATCTAAAATTATTGGAACTGCGCGTGAAGTCAATAATTACAAATCTTTTTGGTGTGTAGAGAAGATTCAAAATACAAAACTTGAGTTTGAGCTTAAATATGGAAGAAATCCAAAGACTGCATTAATGGGATTGGCATTTAAACCTAATATTGATGACTTGAGGGAATCCCCGTCAAAGTATATTGCTCAAAAAGTATTGCAAAACTCGAATAACGAAAATTACTTTATTGTAGAACCCAATATAGAATCACATTCTGTATATAAGTTAACAGATTATAAAGAAGCTATTGAAAATGCTGATATAATAGTGTTTTTGGTAGCACATGATGAGTTTAAAGGATTAAAAATTGATGATACTAAAATAGTGTTAAATTTCGCTGGTAATTTTATAGTTTCTTAATTCATGATTAAAAATTTGAAAATACAATATCGTAAATTAATATCTTTCCTTAAAATATATAGATATAGAAATATTTCTGTTATAGGTAAAGGTTGTCATTTTGGTAAATATGCAAGATTAGAATGTGATTCAAAAAGTACAATTAAAATAGGTAATAATGTTATGTTACATGGACGTTTGATCTCAAAGTTTGGTGGGATTATTCAGGTAGGCGATTACACTAGTATTAGAAGTAATGTTATTATAGGAGCTATAGAGAAAATTACAATAGGAAATAATGTTATATTTAGTAATGATATAATTATTTATGATAACAATAATCATCCAGTGCACCCAAATGATAGAATTAAATTAATTGAAAGTGGTTGGGGTAGTAAATTTTGGTCATGGAAGTATTCTAGTTCAAGTGAAGTACAAATTGGTAATAATGTTTGGATTGGACAAAATTCAAGAATCCTTAAAGGAGTTAAAATAGGTGATAATAGTATTGTTGCAGCAGGATCAATAGTGACAAAAAATGTACCAGAAAATTCGATTGTTGCAGGTAATCCAGCAAAAACCGTTAAAACAGACTTAAATAGAGAGATAAAACTATTATGAGTACAAATGCAAAAGAGGGTTACAAATTGACATTTGTAGCACGAATAGCTTCTGTTAGTGTTAAACTTTTATTTAAACTATTACTCACTTATTTTTTATCTAAAGAACTATTTGCTTCTTTTTCTGTCTGGCTAGTGAAAATAAACTTTATTGCATTATTAACGGGGTTAGGGTTAAATATTTCATTGATGTATTATGCAAAAGATAATAACTTCTCAAGTTTTAAGTATTTAAAAAATAATGTACAATTCTTTATTTTATCTTTTCCGATAATTTTATTATTTGTCAATCTTTTTTTTGGTAGTTTTTTAGAAGCCATATTTTTGACAGTTGGTGTATTTACTTTAAATGTGTTTCAATCAATAAACGCCAGTCTTCTTGTAAGAAACAAATATATTCAATATTTCTTATTAAATTTATTTTATTTAATACCCTATATCATATTATTAATTATTTCTTTTTTTGATAAAAATATAGGGGAGAATTATCTTAAATTATTATATATTTCTGGAGGTTTTTTTATAGTTATAAGTTATTTTTTTAAAGATTTTTCTTCTTATAAGTTGAGGATTTTTAATATAAGTAAAGATTTTAATTATTTTATTTATGGTATTAAAGGTTTGGCTTTGAATTTTTTAGGGCAAGCTTTGTATGTTTCAGACCTATTTATAATGGAGTATTTTAAATCCAAAAATTTAGCTGATTATGTTATTGCAGGCAGTTTTGTTCAAATCAATTGGTTTATTTCAAATTCTTTAGGAACTACTTTATTTTCTAGAATAGTTCAACAAAAAAAATCAAACTTCGTTAAGAATGAAATTATAATTATATCTCAAATAAGTTTAGTTTTTAATATTATTTTTACTTTTTTGTTTGCAATTTTTGGAAATATTCTAATTTTGGCATTGAATGAGAATTATATTTATGTTTATGATTTAACTTTGATTTTGTTATGTGGGAGTCATGGAGTTGCGATATATAAGCTTATGAGTAGAAAATTTGCAGCTGAAAATAAATGGAGTTTTTTATATACAAGACTTGGAGCTATAGTGTTATTAAATTTGATTTTAAATATTTTTTTAGTTGATAGTTATGGTGCATATGGTGCGGCATTATCTTCTTTGTTATGTTATTTAATATGTGGTTTATTAATGATCAATACTAAAGAATTTTCTTATTCGAGTTTATTAATTCCAAATATAACTAAGCTTTACAGAGTATTTAATTCAAAAAAAAATGATTAAACTAAGATGATAAGAACTATTCTACTTAAAATGGTAATGATTATTTTAATAATTTACCCCTGGAATGGTTTTCAATTTATTTTTACTCTAGGAGGACTGAGCATTATTCGAATAATGAGTTTTGTAATTATAATTTTAGGTTTATGTTTTGGGTATTTTGCTTACGGGTTTAAACAATATAAAAAGACATTTTTTTTGTTTCTTTTTTTCTTCTTTTCATTATTAGGTTCATTAACATATGATAGACCTAACTTTCCTGAATACTTTAAAATTTTAGGTTTTGCTATATTCATGATTGTTCTAGTAGGTTTAAAACCTCAAGTAAAAGAGTTGAGAAAATGGATTATTTTCTCTAGTTATTCTTTTGGCTTAATGCTTTTGGTATCACTAACGGATTTCCTGGGCTTTATAAGTGTTACAAATTTTAATGAAAGTTTATCTTCCGTTGGGAGAGGTGATATAAGAATATTTGACTTAGTTGGACCTTTTCCAACAAGAAGTTATTTAGGAGGTGTAATATCCTTTTATTTTCCAATTCCATTATTATTAATTGTTAATAAAACTAAATATAGACTTATACATATATTAATTTTGATTTTAATCTTTCCAGTTATTTTATTTGCACATAGTAGAGGTTTGGTTTTGAGTCTCGGAATTACATTTTTGTTATTGTCAATATTATATAGAAGAACTTTTGCTATTTATGTACTACTATTTATCATACTAATTTTTATTTCATTTAACTACATCAGTCCCTTATTTGATGATTTGAATTTTATAAGATTGTTTTCTTTAAATCGAGGTTCTGCAAATATCCAAGATAGAATAAGACTATATGCATTTATAGAAACAATTAAAGAAATACTTGTAAACCCATTTGGATGTGGATTTTCTACTGTATATATACCAAAAGCATACGATTATTACTCTCCCCATAATAATATTACATACATACTCAGATCAGGAGGTTTTTTTGGGTTTCTAATGTTTTTAATCTTTGTTTTTAAAATTCTAAAAAGAGAATTAAAAATATTCTTGAAAACAAAAATAATTACAGAGAAGACTTTTTTTCTATTTATCATTTTATCTTCATCATTCTATGGACTAACTCACTTAACTATTAATTTTCTCCCTTTTTGGATATCTATCGGAGTAATGATATTAGCATTTAGAAACAAAATAAATATTATTATATGAAAGTTTTGATCGTAGGCAATGGAGGTACTGGATTTAATTTGAAGAATGGTAAATCCTATATTAATAACCATACTGGGGAATTTATAGCTAATGTAAATAAAGAGGTTACAACTGTTTTTGCTCAGCCAAAAGTAAATTTTAATTTTAACTCAAATCTATTAAATTATGATTTAGGTGACTCCAAAATCAAATTTCTTAACTTAAATCCAAAGAAAAATTTTAATTTTTTTATTATTTTGATAAAACTAATACTTAATTTTGATTTTATATATATTTTTTACCCATCAACTTTAGGTAAAACAATTGCAATATTAGCTTTCATATTTAGAAAGAAGTATGGTTTATATATAAGAGGAGAGCATTTTTTGAAGAGTTTAACAGATAAAATTGTTTTAAGGCATTCAAAGTTGATTCTTACTATCTCTCCATTATTTGTCACAAAAATCAGCCCTTTTTGTAACAATATTGATATTATAAGTCCAATGATTTCGATAAATAAGAAGGATATTAACACTTATCGAAACTATTTAAATCACAGTGTTGTAAAGTTTTTATTTGTTGGTAGATTAGAAAGGAGTAAAGGTGTTTTAGAAATTATTCAAATAGCCAAGGTATTAAAGAATAGAGGTCTAGAGTTTACGATAGATTTAGTGGGTGGGGGAGTTTTGATTGACGAAATCAGATCAATTATTTTCAGGGAATCTTTAGAGAGATTTGTTTTTGTTAGAGGACAAATATCTGACAAGATATTATTGAAAAATTATTACGACTCATCTAATGTTTTTTTATTTCCATCTCATCATGAGGGTTTCCCCAGGGTTTTATACGAAGCAATGGCTAGTGGTATGCCCATTTTCACGACCTTTGTTGGAGGTGTTTCAGGGAGAATGAAACATTTAGAAAATTGTATTGAAATTCCCGCTAAAAATTGGGAATGCTCTGCTGAGATTATTATGGAATTTATTAGAAATAACAATGTTCTTAGAAAAATTGGAGAAGGTGGTATTAAAACAATTAGAAAGTTATTAGAAAGTGAACTAGAACCTCATGAAAATTTACTTATAAAATATTTAAAGCGTGAATTTAGACAAAATTAAACGTTACTGGAATTTTACACCCCAAGGGATTTTTATATTTAAGGCCATTACAATTAGTATTATTTTTTCAGTTTTATATGAAAAGATTTCTTCCTTTTTTTGGAGATATAATATGAAGGAAGTAGGTGCAAATGTAACGATTCAAAGAAGAGCTATAATTAGATATCCTAAAAATATTACAATTAAAAGTAATGTTAATATAGGAAGAAATGTCTCGATCACTACTGAGTTTGAAGATAGTAAGTTAGTTATTGGAGTAGATAGTCAGTTGAATAGAAATGTTGAGCTAGATTATAGTGGTGGAGTTCTTTTAGGTAAAAATATTGTAATTTCAGAAGGCTCTATTATAATGTCTCACAGTCATGGTTTTGACCCAAAATCAAAACCTCAAAAAATGTTTAAAAATATTGAAGATAATGTTTGGATAGGTGCCAGAGCTATAGTTTTACCACAAGCACAAAATATTGGTAAAAATTCGATAATAGCTGCAGGTTCTGTAGTAACTAAAGATGTGCCACCATATTCTATTGTTGCAGGAAATCCTGCTAAAGTCATAAAAAATATATGCTAAAAATAGTTCATATTGTCCCTACTTATTATCCCTATCAATCTGGAGGATCTGCTTATTCCTTATATAGATTAAATTGTGGGTTAAAAAATATTAACAAAGTTGTAATTTCTGAGGGAATTAAAAAGAAAAAAAAAAATGATCATATTACTCATGATCTTAATCATAAAGTTTTTTTTCATAATAGATTTTCGTTTTTTTTTATAAACAGAATAGTTAAAGAAAGTAAAAAAGCAGATGCTATTCAATTATCAAGTTTTTTTTTCCCTCCCAATATTTTTGCATTTATTGTTGCAAAAGTTTTTAGAAAAAAAATAATTATTTCACCTAGAGGTGAATTTTTTGAATATGCATTAAGTCGTAAAAAAAAACAAAAAGAGTTTTTTATTAAAATATTTAATTTAATAAATATCAGTTCCGTTTTTCATGCTACATCTGAAGAAGAAATAGAATTGATTAGAGAAAAAATAACTTCAAAAAAGAAATCAATAATTAAGATTTTTAATTCATTTGATACCGAATTTAATGAGACTGAAACCCGCTTAAACCAATTTCTATTTTTAGGTAGAATAAATCCAATAAAAAATATACATTCAGTATTTAATGTGTTGAAAAACACTAATGATATTACTTTCTTAATAGCTGGAGAAGCTAATCTACCTTATGAAAAAGAATATTTAATTTTTTTGAAATCCGAAATCAAAAGGCTGCATTTGCAACAAAAAGTGATTTTTACAGGAAAAATTCATAATGAAGAAAAATATAAATTAATTGCTCGTAGTAGGTTTTTGATTTTACCCTCTCATTCTGAAAATTTTGGAAATGTAGTATTAGAATCCTTGTCACAGGGAACGCCTGTAATAGCTTCTAAAGGTTCTCCTTGGTCTATATTAGAAAATACTAAGTGTGGTTTTCACATAGATTTTAATAAAGAAGTTGAAATAAAAAATAGTATTAACAGTTTAATGAATCTAAGTGAAAATGATTTAATACAAGTAAAAAAAAGCTGTAGGAAAATTTTAGAAAATTTCTCTACACATACAATTAATAAACAATGGGAAAAATTATACTACTCTAAATTATTATAATTAAAAAAACAATGAAACAGATTATTCAAGATCTAAAACAAGGTGATACAATTTTAGAAGAAGTTCCAGTCCCTAGTGTAAAGTCAGGAAGTGTTCTAATTCAAACAACTAGAACATTAGTTTCATTAGGAACAGAAAGGATGCTAGTTGATTTTGGAAAAGCAAACTTTATCCAAAAAGCAAAGCAACAACCTGATAAGGTAAAAATGGTCCTAGATAAGATGAAAACCGATGGATTGCGTCCTACTATGGAAGCAGTTTTTAATAAATTAGGACAACCATTACCTTTAGGGTATTGTAATGTAGGAGAGGTAGTTGCAGTTGGAAAAGGTGTAACAGAATTTGTAGTAGGAGATAGGGTAGCTTCAAACGGGAATCATGCAGAGTATGTATGTGTCCCTAAAAATTTAGTAGCTAAAATTCCTGATAATGTTACGGATGAAGATGCTGCTTTTACAGTTATAGGTGCTATTGGACTGCAAGGAATTCGTTTATTACAACCTACATTTGGAGAGACAATTGTAGTAGTTGGTTTAGGGTTAATCGGATTAATAACTGCAGAGTTGTTATTAGCAAATGGTTGTAATGTGATAGGTTTTGATTTTGACCCACAAAAAATTAGAATCGCAAATGAAAAAGGAATTACAGCTATTAATCCAGCCGAAGG
>NZ_JBELDZ010000095.1:0-8833 GCF_042094015.1 Aurantibacter sp.
ATCTTCTATAAGTAATAAATTATTATTTTTTGCAACCTCGTAAACTAAATCTGAACATAACTGTCCATATAAATGCACTATTAAAATAGCTTTAGTTTTTGGTGTAATTACTGCTTCAATTTTAGATGCATCTATATTAAAAGTGTTTATGTTAGGTTCTACAAAAACAGGTTTAAGACCAGAATTAATAACAGATATAATGGAAGCTATATATGTGTTTGCAGGAATTATAACCTCATCACCTATAGATAACTTATTTAATTCTATAAAACCTTTAAATATTAAAGTTAATGCATCTAAACCATTACTTGTTCCTATTGCATAATCTGTTCCGCAATACTCTGCAAATTCAGACTCAAAATTAGAAACATTTTTGCCTAATATATAATGACCTGAATCTAAAAAAGAATTAAAGTTAGTTTGAAATTCATCTTTAAAACGTGCATTTATTTTATGTAGATCTAAAAACTTTATCATAACATAACTGCATCTAGTAGTTTATAATTTGATGTTTTAAACTCATAAAACGATTGTGTTATTGTTCTAGCCCCAAAACTTTCTTTAAAATACAACAATCCTTTATTGATATTCAGTCCATAATTTTCGTTAGAAACACCAAAATCAAAATATAATTTATCTTTATAAATATTAGAAAGTAACTCATTCACTAAAAAATCTAAACTTCCTGTTTCTTGTCGAGAATTATTTGCTGAGATATACTGGATATGCGCAACGTATTCTGTTTCAAAAATGGTTATACCAGCAAGAATTTCGTCTTCTTTATATACATTAAATTGCTTAATTTGATTTGGAAACCTATAATATAATAATTCTATTTCAGCTAAACTATGCGTTGGACTAGCATTAAAGCGTTGTTTTAAATTGGGTATTAAAATTTTATTCCAAAATTCAGAAAAGTCAGACTCTTCTGTTACTTTTAAATCTAAAGATTCAGCTTTTTTTAAACCTCTTTTTCTTAATTTACTTTGCTTATAATCTCCATTAAGATTTATAACAGACAATGCATCTACTCTATTTAATTTAGCTTTTAATAAAAACGCTAAATAATGCAGCTCATCGTTTGGAGTTAGACTATAAAACTTAGGTAACTCTTTTATAATAAGCTTATCAATATTAATAGACTTTAAATAAATTAAAATAGCCTTAAAAACAGAAATAACATCTTCTAGCCTAATATTAGAACCATAAACTAATCCTCCATAACTTAAACCTTGGTGTGAAAACAAAGTGTTTTCTACTTTATTAGCTGGTAAAACAGCAATCAGCTTATTAGAGTTATAAACTAACAACGAATTATCATTAAAACGATTTGAATGATAGTCCATAAAATCGCGACAAAATAAAAATGTACTGTTTTTAGATTGAGAAATTAAAGTATCCCACTCTTGCTTATTCTTATCTTGATATTGTTGTATTGTAATAATAGTTTAATTATTTAGAATTATAAAAAAGCTTTATTAACTGTAATAACAAATACGTTTTTATTATTAAACAGTTCTCTTAATAAATAAATAATAAAAATTAATCCCTAAAATAGCAGTGTTTGTAATAACTATTGGAATAGATAAATCTAATAGAATTCCGTAAATAACAAATAGAAAACAACCTAAAGAATTGACATAACGTAAGGTCTTAATATCTTTCATTAAAAAAGAAATTAAAACACCTAAAGAAGCTGCATAACCAACCCATTCTGTAACCGAAACACCTAAAAAATCCATACTATATAATTTTAATTCATAAAAAAAGAGAAGCACTAAAGTAGTACTTCTCTTTTAAATATAATATGATTTAAAAAATTAAATCGATTTATTACGTTTACGCTCATTTTCTGTTAAGAATACTTTACGCAATCTTAAAAAATTAGGTGTAACCTCAACATATTCATCTTTTTGGATATATTCTAAAGCTTCTTCTAAAGAAAATTTAATTGCCGGAACAATTTTAGCTTTATCATCTGCTCCAGAAGAACGTACGTTAGATAACTTTTTAGTTTTAGTAATATTTACAGCCATATCATCCTGACGAGAATTCTCTCCAATAACCTGACCTTCGTAAATATCCTCACCTGGATCTACAAAAAACTTACCTCTATCTTGTAACTTATCAATAGAATAAGGAATTGCTTGACCTTTTTCCATAGATACTAAAGATCCATTCTGACGCTCAGGAATTCCACCTTTTAAAGGTTGGTATTCTTTAAATCTGTGAGCCATAATTGCCTCTCCAGCTGTAGCAGTTAATAATTGGTTACGTAATCCAATAATACCACGAGATGGTACCATAAATTCTATAACCATACGGTCGCCTTTAGCTTCCATACTTAACATTTCTCCTTTACGCATTGTAACTAATTCCACTGCTTTACCAGAAACATTCTCGGGTAAATCAATAGTCATTTCTTCAACTGGCTCACATTTAACACCATCAATTTCTTTAATGATTACCTGTGGTTGACCAATTTGAAGTTCGTAACCTTCACGACGCATCGTTTCTATTAAAACCGATAAGTGTAATACTCCACGACCAAAAACAATAAATTTATCAGCACTATCAGTTTCGTTTACACGTAACGCTAAGTTTTTCTCTAATTCTTTATTTAAACGATCTTTAATATGACGAGATGTTACAAACTTTCCATCTTTTCCAAAGAAAGGTGAGTCGTTAATTGTAAACAACATACTCATTGTTGGCTCATCAATAGCTATTGATTTTAAACCTTCAGGATTTTCAAAATCAGCAACAGTATCACCAATCTCAAAACCTTCTAAACCAACAATAGCACAAATATCTCCAGTTTGAACTTCTTCGACTTTTATACGTCCAAGTCCTTCAAAAATATGAAGTTCTTTAATTTTGTTTTTAACAATAGAACCATCTCTTTTTACCAAAGAAATTTGTTGCCCTACTTTTAAGTTTCCTCTAGTTAAACGTCCAATAGCAATACGTCCTGTAAAACTAGAAAAATCTAACGATGTAATTAACATTTGCGTATTACCTTCTTCAATTTTTGGCTCAGGAATATGCTCTATAACCATATCTAATAAAGGCTCTACATTTTCAGTTTGATTTTGCCAATCATCACTCATCCAGTTATTCTTAGCTGAACCATAAACTGTTGGAAAATCTAACTGCCATTCTTCTGCTCCAAGTTCAAACATTAAGTCAAAAACCTTTTCGTGAACAATGTCTGGTGTACAGTTTTCTTTATCTACTTTATTTACAACTACACAAGGCTTTAACCCTAAGTCAATTGCTTTTTGTAATACAAAACGTGTTTGTGGCATTGGGCCTTCAAAAGCATCTACTAAAAGTAAAACACCATCAGCCATATTTAATACACGTTCAACTTCACCTCCAAAATCGGCGTGACCTGGTGTATCAATAATGTTAATTTTTGTATCCTTATAGATTACAGAAACGTTTTTAGACGTAATAGTAATACCACGCTCACGTTCTAAATCGTTGTTATCAAGAATTAAATCACCTGTGTTTTCGTTTTCACGAAATAACTGACAATGATACATGATCTTATCAACCAACGTCGTTTTACCGTGGTCAACGTGTGCAATAATTGCAATGTTTTTAATTTTAGCCATAATAATGCTGCCTTATTTTAAGGGTGCAAATGTACTCAATTTTTATTGATTAACAGTATCTTTTATTTATTTGAACATTTCCTTATTATAAAAAAGCAAAAACATATTATTAAACATTATATATTTTAAAATATAAAACCTCTAAAAAGCACCAAATTGTAGTTTAAAAAGAATAAAAGTAAAACCATAATAGTATCTTTGCATAGCAATTTTAGATTACATATAAATATGAAACTTCAAGACATCCCAAAATTAAAACATACAGATTCTAACAATTTCTTTCTTTTATGTGGTCCATGTGCTATTGAAGGTGAAGATATGGCACTTAGAATTGCTGAAAGAGTTTTGACTATTTCAGATAAATTAAATATTCCATATATTTTTAAAGGTAGTTTTAAAAAAGCAAACCGAAGTAGAATAGATAGTTTTACAGGTATTGGAAATGAGAAAGCGTTAGAAATTTTAGCTAAAGTTTCTGAAACATTTGATGTTCCTACAGTTACAGATATTCACGAAAGTAGCGATGCTAATCTTGCGGCACAATATGTAGATGTATTACAAATCCCTGCATTTTTAGTTAGACAAACAGATTTAGTGGTTGCGGCTGCTAAAACAGGAAAAGTAGTAAATCTTAAAAAAGGACAATTTATGAGTCCTGAAGCTATGAAACATGCAGTTCAAAAAGTAAAAGATGCTGGTAGTAACAAAGCTTGGATTACAGATAGAGGAACTATGTTTGGTTACCAAGATATGATTGTAGACTTTAGAGGTATTCCAACAATGAAAGAGTTTGCTCCTACAGTTTTAGATGTTACACATTCTTTACAGCAACCAAATCAAACAACTGGTGTTACTGGCGGAAGACCAGATATGATAGAAACTATTGCTCGTGCTGGTATTGTAAACCATGTAGATGGATTATTTATTGAAACGCATTTTGACCCTGCAAATGCAAAAAGTGATGGCGCAAATATGCTACATTTAGATAATTTAGAAGGTTTACTTACAAACCTAACTAAAATTAGAGCTACAATTAATAGTTTATAATATAGTAATGCAAAAATTAGTATTAATACTTTTTATTCTATTAAACTTCAGTTCTTCCTTTGGACAAGACTCTTTATATACCTCTTCCAAAAAAGGTAAAATATTTATAAGTTGGGGCGGAAATAGAGAATCTTATTCTAAATCAGACATTCGTTTTCAAGGAAGTAATTATGATTTTACTGTAGAAGATGCTACAGCTTATGATAGACCTAAAGGTTGGCATATAGATTATATTAATCCTGCAAGGATGACTATACCACAAACCAATTTTAAATTAGGTTATTTTATTACAGATAATTACGCTATTTCTATTGGTGTAGACCATATGAAATACGTTATGGACAGAAACCAAACCAGACGAATTAATGGCTATATAGATCTTCCTGTTACAGAGCAAGGCGCTGCATTTAACGGAACATATAATGGCTCTGAATTTCTAGTTAGTGAAGATATGTTAAAATTTGAACATACAGATGGACTAAACTATGTAAACACTGAGTTTTCTAGACATGATGATTTGTCTTATTTATTTGGAATTACAAATACAGATAAATTTCAAATTAATATAAATGAAGGTATTGGGTTAGGTTTACTTTACCCTAAAACTAACACCACACTTTTATACAAACAACAACAAGACGATTTCCATTGGTCTGGGTTTGGTGCTTCTGTAAGAGTTGGATTAAACTTTACGTTTTTTAAACATTTTTTTATTGCTACAGATTTAAAAGGTGGCTTTATTAATATGAATGATATAAGAACCACTAAAAACACTAACGAAAAAGCATCTCAGAAATTCTTTTTCTTACAACGTATTATTTCTTTTGGTGGGATATTTAAGTTGTAAATTATATAAAAAATTCTGTTTATTTATATATAACAACTGTTTTGTTTTATAACTTTATAGACTACCTTAATTTTTTATTATATATATAATTAATATGATTAGAATTTTATTTATCGTTTTTCTAAGTACGCTTTACTGTTCTTGTTCAGCACAAAAAAACAATAAAACAACTGAAAACGCAACAACCGTTTCTATTATTAATTTAATATCTAATCCTTTAAAATACCATAATAAAAAAATTATTTTAAATGGTTACTTGAAATTTGAACATGAAGGAAATGCAATATATTTAAACAAAGAGGACTATCTATCTACAAATAGCATTAATGCTATTTATATTAGAATTTCTGACACTAAAATTATAGAGAATGGTTTTAATTATTCAGATGATTTTTCAGGAATGATTCAAGGTGTTTTTGATAAAAACGACAAAGGTCATTTAGGTTTGTTTAGCGGTAGCATAAATAGAATTGAAGGAATAATTTTAAATGAATTAAGGACAGAATGATTTAATTAATTATTTTTTTATGCCATATAATGTTAAAAAAGGTTTTCTTAATTTACAGGTATAATTTAATCAGATTTAAAAAAATCAGCTCCTCTTAAATCAATCACCTTCATAATTTTTCAGCATTTCTAAAACATAGATTAAAACAACATCATTTATATCTCTTCTAGACTTGTAACGTAAAGAAGCTACCACTTTTCGTTTTTCTTTTACAAACAACTCGGAATACTGTTCCATTATTTCAGAATGCCAAAAGCATAAATCTACATAACCTTTAGATTGATTGAGATAACAAATTGGTTTCTTTCCTATCATAAAAAAAGGAATTTTCCATTTATAATGCAATTCAATATCTGGAATAACAGCTTCAACTATAGATTTTAAATCTAATAAAACAGACTTAAAAGGCTCTTCTTGTTTTAATATGTAAGCTTCAGCTGGATTCAAAACTATATTTTTAAGACAACTCTAAAATACGCACTTTAAAAAGACAGAATGTTAAATTCTTTAAAAATTATTAGATAGTTTCAATAAATTAAACTTACTTTGCATTTCAAAGTACTTTTATTATGAGCAACGAAGATTATTTAAAAGACCTTAGCGAAATTAAAAACATAATGACTAAATCGTCACGATTTATATCATTAAGTGGCTTATCTGGAATATTAGCCGGTATTTATGCCTTAATTGGTGCCGCAATAGCTTATTACATAGTAACAACTTATTCTAGAGGCTATTTAATTTTAGACGGAAAAATTTTTAATATTTGTCTTGGTATTTTAACTACTGTTGCTGTTTTAAGTATTGTTACTGGAATTATATTAACCACAAGAAACGCTAAAAAAAATGGTGAAAAGATTTGGGATAACTCTTCAAGAAGATTACTACTTAGTTTTTTAGTGCCTTTAATGACTGGAGGAATTTATATTTTAATAATTTTATGGCAAGGTAAATACGGACAAACTGGTGGATTAATGCTTATATTTTACGGATTAGCCTTAATAAGCGCATCTAAACATAGCGTTGGAGACATTAAATATTTAGGCTTAATCCAGGTTGTTTTAGGTTTAACTGCAGCTTTATTTCCTGGTTATGGGTTTTGGCTTTGGGTTATAGGGTTTGGAGTTATGCACATTATTTATGGAAGTATTATGCATTTTAAATATGATATGAAATAATTTATTGTAACCATTAAAAAAAAAAAAAAACATCTTTCATTCAAAACTAAAAAAGTGAGCATAATTACCAACATAAATAAAGTATTTGATCATAGAATCCGTTTAGGAATTATGTCTGTGCTTGTGGTGAACGAAAATGCAGATTTTAAAACACTTAAAGAGCTTTTAGGAGCAACAGATGGTAATTTAGCCAGCCATACAAAAGCGTTAGAAAAAGCAGAATATATTTTAGTTGAAAAACAATTTATTGGAAGAAAACCAAATACCACTTACACCGCAACAAAATTAGGGCAAGCAGCTTTTAAAAAACATATTAACGCTTTGGAGCAACTAATTCGAAAAACATAAATCAGCTTATAAATTACACATTACTTTTTTTTTACTCACTAACTTTGAATTTCAAAGTACTTTAAATAAATAAACAATGGAACACCAAAAAGAAAAAACAAAAAGCAACCTATCTAAATGGCTAAACACTTCAATTACAGCAAGATTACTTATGGTTGGATTCTTAACTTTAATACTACTAATTCCTTTATCATACATCAATAGTCTTATCAAAGAAAGAGGTTATAGACAAAAAGATGTTGTTAATGAAATAAACTCAAAATGGGGAAAAGAAGTATTATTATACGGACCAATATTAAAAATACCTTATAAATCTTATAAAGAAACGACTATTTATAATGAAAAATCGAAAAAACACAAAACAGAAATAGAGACAAATATCGAATACGCCTTTATATTTCCCGAACAATTAAACGTAACATCAAATGTTAATTCTAAAAAACTAAAAAGAGGAAATTTTGAATCTGCAGTATATACTTCAGATATGAAGTTAAAAGGCTTCTTTATAAAACCAAACTTATCTGCAAAAAACATTTTAGATAAAGATATATTATGGAATAAAGCCACTTATATTGTTAAAACCAGTAATTTAAAAGGTATTAAAGGCGAAACAAAAATTAACTCAAACGGTAAAGACTATACTTTTGAAACTAATTTTAACGAACAAACTAGAAATACTTTAGATGAATTAGAGTCTAACTATATTAAAGAAAGTAATGTGCCGAAAACAGATGAAGATAAAATGAGCTTTGATTTAAATATAACTTTTGATGGAAGCGAACTATTACAAATTATTCCTATTGGAAAAACAACACATTTAAAAATGGCTTCAAATTGGGGAAACCCTAGTTTTATTGGAGAATTCTTACCTATAGATTCTTCAAAAAAAATAACTCAAAATTCGTTTGATGCTGAATGGAAAGTAACACATCTTAACAGAGCTTTTTCTCAACAGTATTTAAATGCTATTCCAGATTTAAAACGCTATGCTTTTGGTGCTAAATTTTTAATTATGGTAGACGAATTTCAACAAAGTGAAAGATCTGCTAAATATGGTTTTCTTGTAATTGGTCTAACCTTTTTATTATTCTTTTTAATTCAAACCTTAAGCAAAATAAACATACACCCTTTTCAATATTTAATGATTGGTTTAGCTCTTACTATGTTTTACACTTTATTAGTATCTATAAGTGAACATAGCAACTTTTTAAAAGCCTATATTATTGCTGGCTCTTCTGTAATCATACTAATAACTCTTTATTCTAAATCTATTTTAAATTATTAG
>NZ_JBELDZ010000096.1:0-8561 GCF_042094015.1 Aurantibacter sp.
GTTTTCTTTACCTTTATTGAAATTAGAAAGCCTAAAACTTTAAATTAGACTTAAAACCAGTTATTTTTGTTGAAAACAGAATAACAAATGACTACACTTTTTAGAATTACTGCGTTTTTAGAAGGCTTATCTTATTTACTTTTGATGGCTGCTTCAATTTATAAAAAAACTTCAGGTAATGAGGCGTTTGTAAAAATGCTTGGTATGCCTCATGGTTTATTATTTGTAGCATATATTGCTTTAGCTATTCTTTTAAAAAGTCATTACAAATGGAATACTAAAGACTTTGCTATTGTCTTAATAGCATCACTGTTGCCATTTGGAACCTTTTATGTGGAGAAGAAGTATTTATAATATATAATTCTTAGATTATTTACTAATCCTGTTTTAAGCGATTTTTAACAAACTCTACTTTTGTTTTTCCGTGTGGTTTTGGCAAGCCATCTTCGCCTAAATTAACCATAATAATATTTTCTACGGTAATAATAGTTTCGTGCGTCATTTTATTACGGACTTTACAATTAAGCGTTAAAGACGATTTACCAAATTTAACAACCTCAATACCTATTTCAATAATATCGCCACGCTTAGCAGATGCTTTAAAGTTAATTTCACTCATAAATTTAGTAACCACTTTTGGATTATCTAGCTGAATTATAGTATAAAGCGCAGCTTCTTCATCTATCCATTCTAATAATCGCCCTCCAAATAATGTATCGTTTGGGTTTAAGTCTTCTGGTTTAATCCATTTACGTGTATGAAATCTCATAAAATTTAATTTTAAACAAAGTTAATCATCTTAAAGTGTTTATAAGCCAGTTGAAAAGTATAATTTCTAATAGTGATATAAGGCTTTTTTATAACTAAATTTATAAAAAACTTGTTTACTATGGAAACTCGAACAAATGCATTACTATCTATTAGACCAGTTATTTCATCAGCTCAATTATTACCAAATATGAGCGCTGGAGAATATTTTCAGAACGCTACATTAAGACCTGTAATTAAATTTCAGAATGATTTATTGATTGCATCACTAAGAAACTATATAACAAAGCACAAAAATGTTTTCTATGAATTAACTTTAGAACGAAGACAATTATATATAGATAATGCTATTAATAAAGATATTAAGTTTAGGAATGCATTAAAAGGGATAATTATTGGGCAATTTACTACTAAAGAATACACGTCATACATTAAGAATTCATCAGCTTTAAATAAGCGAATGATGAATTTAGTAAAACAACGTCTTCAAGATCAGATTCAACTTTTTGATATGCCTAATGTTTTAGAAGCCTTTTAAATTAATGATTCACCATTTAAGTTAGTTGTTAAAACATCACTCATATAATTAAAAAAAGGTTTAATAGTTTTAAAATTCTCGTTTACAGAATTTATAAATCCAGAAGATAATATTTCTTTATCCGTATATTTTTTAGTAAAAATAAATTGTTTTTTTCTAATTAAATCGATGGCTTTATGTTCTTTATCGAAATCTCTTGGTGCAGTTTTTAACTCATCACCTTCCATTGTTCCCCATACAGACTTAAATAATTTGTTAGACATAATATCTCGGATTTCATCGTCATCCATTTCAAATTCACGTCTAATACGCAATAAATCTTCTTTATTTGGATCCCAAAACCCAGTAGCTATAAATGATTTATTATTTGGTTGAATATGTACATAATATCCACCACGTAATTCTGGCTTTTTACGACCAAACGAACCCGAGAAATGAGTTTTATATGGTAATTTATTTTTAGAAAACCTTACATCTCTATAAATTCTAAAAACCTTAGCTGTATCGATAATATCATGGGATTTCATTAAAGTCTCAATATCAGAAAAAACAGCTTTAAATTCATTTAAACTTTCTTGATATATCGATTTGTTTTCTGCAAACCAATCTCTATCGTTATTA
Organism: Aurantibacter sp.; assembly: GCF_042094015.1. Classification (NCBI taxonomy): domain Bacteria; kingdom Pseudomonadati; phylum Bacteroidota; class Flavobacteriia; order Flavobacteriales; family Flavobacteriaceae; genus Aurantibacter; species Aurantibacter sp. The sequence goes on from NZ_JBELDZ010000096.1 coordinate 1,928, forward strand.
GTTTCTAATTGTTTTAAGAATGCTATGGTTTTTTTCATAAAGCGTTTTTATTCAAATATAATTGATTTTAATATTAAGCCAGATGCTGGTGCAATATATTGCATATTATAAGGGTTTTCTTCTGTCAAACTTATTCTAATTTCTTCTAAAGTACGTTTACCTTGACCCAATTCTATTAATGTTCCCATCATTAATCTAATTTGATTTCTCATAAAACCTTTTCCTTTCACTTTTAAAATATAACTTTTTTCAGGAAAAAAATTAGCAGTATAACTCGTGTTTTTCACTATCTCGCATGAGATTACTTCTCTATTGAATTGACCTGTTGGACTTGGCTTATAGCAATAAGCTCTATAATAATGATTACCTTCAAATAATTTTGCGCCTTCAATCATTAAATCAATATCTAAATCGGTTAAAAGAGTAGTCATAATTGGAGCACAAAACGGATGGCATTTTTCACCATAAGTAAATAAATAATTGTACTCTTTTAATTTAGAATGTTGAATAATATTAAAATCTTTATCAACTGCGTGCATTTTTAGAGCTCTAATGTCTTGTGGTAAATTAGTGTTGAAAAGTTCTAAAAATATATCGAAATCAGTAATTCCTTCATATATAAACAATTCAAAACAAGCTTCTTCTGCACTAACCATAGCATCTGTTCTACCAGAAACTAAAGTTTTAAAATCACGACCTTCTAGAATAAAGTTTAAGGTTCTATCCACCATTAAATGCAAGGTTTTTACATTAGGTTGTTTTTGCCAACCGTGAAATCTGTATCCTAAATATTGAATAGTAATTACGTAATAATATCGTTTTCTTTCAAATGCCATAATACTGGCAAGTAACTTAATTTTATAATTGTAACAAAATTTTTATACCTTGTAATTTAATAATCAACTAAACATATTTATTATGACCAATTTAACGAAACAAAAACCACCTTTATGGTTCTGGATTGTAAGTGGATTTGCACTAATCTGGAATGCTTTAGGGGTAAATCAATATTTACATCAAGCTTATAAAACCGATTATTTTAAAAAATTATATCCAGATCCAGAAATTATGGATATTGTATTAAATACGCCTTCTTGGGTTATGGCAGCATATGCAACTGCTGTTATGTTTGGTGCTTTAGGTTGCTTAATGCTGTTGTTAAGAAAAAAGTGGGCACATCTATTTTTCTTTGTTTCGCTGTTAGGAATTATAATTCAAATGATTCATACACTTTTTATGAGTGGCGCGATAGAAATTTATGGTCCTGGAGCTGTAATTATGCCAATTTTTGTTTTAATTGTTGGAGTTCTATTATTATTCTTATCAAGAAAAGCAATAAGTAAACGTTGGATAAACTAATTATTACTATTATAAATTAAAAAGGCATCTTTAAGAGATGTCTTTTTTTATATTTGAAAGACTAAAAAACACAACAAATGACATTATCTACATTAGATTGGGGAATAATTATATTCTTTTTAAGCTTATTTGCCTTTATTGGCATTTACGTATCAAAACAGGCTGGTACAGATAGTAAATCCTTTTTCCTTTCTGGACGAAATATGCCTTGGTGGCTTTTAGGTGTTAGTATGGTTGCAACTACTTTTGCTGCAGATACTCCTGGGTTAGTAACCCAACTAGTTAGAGAAAATGGTGTTTCTGGAAATTGGGTTTGGTGGGCAATGTTGCTTACTGGAATGTTAACCGTGTTTTTTTATGCTAAACTATGGCGAAAAAGTGGCATTACTACCGATTTAGAATTTTATGAATTACGCTATAGCGGAAAATTAGCCAGTTACCTTCGTGGTTTTCGTGCGGTATATCTTGGTGTTATTTTTAACGTAATTACTATGGCTGGTGTTTGCTTAGCTGGTGCTAAAATAGCGAATATCCTTCTAGGTATTTCTCAAGAAACAATGCTAATCTATTCATCCATAATAGTCGTTTTTTATTCTGCTTTTGGTGGATTAAAAGGTGTTTTAATTACTGATTTTATACAGTTTATTATTGCTATGATTGGTAGTGTTTGGGCAACTATTTATATTGTTAATTTACCCGAAATTGGTGGAACTACTAGCCTATTATCTCACATTAATGTAGTAGATAAATTAGCCTTTCTACCAGATTTTAATAATACTGAAGCTTTAATTACTTTATTAATAATTCCAATAGCTGTGCAATGGTGGAGTACTTGGTATCCTGGAGCAGAACCAGGCGGCGGCGGATATATTGCACAACGTATGTTAGCTGCAAAAGATGAAAAGCACGCAACTTGGGCAACTTTATTTTTTAATGTTGCACATTACGCTATTCGTCCTTGGCCTTGGATTATGGTTGGTTTAGCTTCTTTAATTATCTTTCCAGATTTATCTAGTATTAATGCAACATTTCCAAGTTTAGCAAAATCTATGCAAGGCGAAGATGTTGCCTATGCTGCTATGATGACCTATTTACCTTCGGGACTTTTAGGTATCGTACTATTATCTTTAATTGCGGCTTTTATGAGTACCATTTCTACACAGTTAAATTGGGGAAGTTCTTACATTGTAAACGATTTATACAAACGTTTTTTAAAGCCTGAAGCAACCGACAAAGAGCAAGTTTTAGTTGGGCGAATTTCTACAATTGCGTTAATGATATGTGCTGCATTAGTATCTTTCACACTACAATCTGCTGGTGAAGTTTTAAACTTATTACTACAAATTGGTGCAGGAACAGGTTTACTATACATTTTAAGATGGTTTTGGCATAGAATTAACCCTTGGAGCGAAATTACAGCAATGATAGTTTCTTTTATAATTGCTATTTTCTTCTTTATAAACGGAAAATTAGATACGCCAATTATTGAATTAGCTGGACATTGGCAATTGGTGTCTGGTGTTGTAGCTACAACCATTTCTTGGGTAATAGTTACATTACTAACACAGCCATCGGATAAAAATACTTTAGAGACCTTTAATCAATTAATTTTTGGAGAAGATTCTAAATTCAAAGGCTTTGGAAATAAAATTACTGGTTTCTTTTTAGGTGTTTTTGGAGTTTACAGTTTATTGTTTAGTATTGGTAAGTTTATTTATGGCGAAAACTTAATAGCCATTGGTTTATTAGCTTTTACGGCAGTTTGTGGTTTTATTATTTCTAGAATTTTGAAATAATATATGATTATGAAATATTTATTAATTATTACTTGTTGCATATTATTTTCTTGCTCAACTGATGAAAAAAATAAAACCAAGAAACTTAATTATGGTTTCGTTAATTTTAAAATTAAGTCTAGAAAATATCAATCTAATCTTTATAATTACTCTCTCTATAGTAAAAACATTAAAATACCAATAGACATTGTTAGAAATAAGCCGAAAGGTGATAGTTTATTATATGGTAAATATCAATTAAGATATAATACAATCTTTAATGAAGCTATTAATATTGATTTTGAATTAAATCAAAGAAATAAAACAATTAATATAATTCCAGATTCATTAGATTTTAGCTACATAGAGAACAATAAGTTTTTAATGATAGATAACTTAAAAAATAATGAAAAAATAGATTTAATTTTTTATTCCTATGGCTGTTCTAATACTAAAACAAATCACGCGATTATAAATAAATTAAACAACAAATTATATTTCACGTTTAAAAAAAATAAAATTTTAATTAATCATAAAAACAAGAATTTGTTTAGAGAGTTTGAATATGAATTAAATCTTTTGACAAACAATTCTAATTGTACTAGAACTACCAGCTATGTTTATGTGAATACAGAATCTTCAGATTTTATTATACATAAAGACAAAAGTTGTAATTGGTTCGGATTTGAAAAATTATTAGTTGATTTAGGCCTTAATAAAGAATAAAGATTGATACAAATGTATAAGTTTTATTACTTCCTTAAAATAATTTCAGCCTTTTTAATGATATAGTTGTTTTCAGGAACAGCATTAAGTTTTACTTTAAAAGTATAATTACCAGTTTCTTTTATAATTAATTTAGGTGCATTTTTACCTTTTACATTTTTTTTAATACCATAATTATAAATGTATTTATTTTTTTGATAATTGTCTCTAGTATCTTCATCTCTAATCCATTTGAAACGTAATAAATTAAATGAATAACCTGGTCGTTTTACCCAATCTGGGTTTTTCTCTTTAGAAGTTCTCCATCTTTGATCTGAAGACATATACTTAGGGTTTACAATTAATGGGTTATAATTAAAAGATTGATATAACTCATCACCTTTATATACATCTACTATGTAGTTTAGGTTTAATTCATTTTCAGTTTTATATTTTATTTTAGTCCAAAACCTGATTTTATCACCTTTAGTTAATTTGAATGTTTCAGAATGTTCTTTTTGGTCTTTAATAGAGATTTCACTAAAAACTTTACCACACGAACTCAATATCAACATCAAGAATACTAAAACAATATAATTTTTCATAAAAAAGATTTCGTTCTTGTTTATCAAAAGCGATGCCATTAGTGTTGACTACTTCTCTCTTCCTTTTAAAACGTTCACAATATCGTTTAATTTAAAGCCTTTTGCTTGTAATAACATTAGGTAATGGAATAATAAATCGGCACTTTCACTTAAAAACAAATCATCATTGTTATCCATAGCCTCAATAACTACTTCTACAGCTTCTTCTCCAACTTTCTGAGCTACTTTATTAATTCCAGAAGCAAATAATGAAGCCACATAAGATTTCTCTGAATCTCCTACTTTTACTCGACTTTCAATTGTGTTTTCTAGCTTAGAAATAAATCCAAATTTTTCTGTATTAGCTTCTGCCCAACACGTATCAGTTCCTTTATGACAGGTTGGCCCAACTGGATTTACGGTAATTAATAATGTATCGTTATCGCAGTCTAACTTTAAATCTACTAGATTTAAGAAATTACCACTTTCTTCACCTTTAGTCCATAATCTATTCTTTGTTCTGCTATAAAAAGTCACTTTTTTAGTGTCTTGCGTCACTTTTAAAGCTTCCTCGTTCATATAGCCTAACATTAGTACGTTTTTAGTAGATGCGTCTTGTATGATTACTGGAACTAATCCGTCGTTACTTTTATTGAAATCTATATTCATATCGTTTATGTTATTGTTTTGTAGAATCAAGTTGATAAATAATTATAATCTCTCTACTGAGTTTGAGTAGACACTTTTGAAATACTAATTTTAAATCCTAACCGGTATACCTTCTTTTTTTAGTACTTCCTTTAATTCTGAAATTGGAATTTCACCAAAATGAAATACACTTGCAGCTAATGCTGCATCAGATTTTCCGTTTTTAAATGTATCTATAAAATGTTGAATTGTTCCTGCTCCACCAGAAGCAATAATTGGAATATTAAGTTCTTGAGATAATTTAGCTAAAGCTTCATTTGCAAAGCCATCTTTAGTTCCATCGTTATCCATAGATGTAAACAGGATTTCTCCTGCGCCACGTTGTTCTACTTCTTTTGCCCAATCGAATAAATTTAATTCTGTTGGAATAGTTCCGCCAGCCAAATGAACCGTCCAGTTTCCGTTTATATTTTTAGCATCTATAGCAACTACAACACATTGGCTTCCAAATTTATTAGCCAACTCATTAATTAATTCTGGTCTTTTTACAGCACTTGAGTTAATAGACACTTTATCGGCACCACATTGCAATAATGTATCGACATCTGCTATGCTTGAAATTCCGCCGCCAACAGTAAATGGGATGTTAACTTGCTCGGCTACTTTTAAAACCATATCGTGCATTGTTTTTCTGTTTTCTAAAGTTGCTGCAATATCTAGAAAAATCAGTTCATCTGCACCTTTTAAAGCGTATTGTTTAGCTAATTCCACAGGATCTCCAGCATCACGTAAATCTACGAAGTTCACGCCTTTTACGGTTCTTCCGTTTTTTATATCTAAACAAGGTATAATTCGTTTTGTAAGCATAGAATTATTTATTTATTATAAAATTTTCTAATTGTTTTAGACTAATTCTATTCTCATAGATAGCTTTACCTATAATAACACCTTCGCAGCCTAATTCTGCTAACTTAGGAATTTCATCAAAAGTAGAGATTCCTCCTGAAGCTATTAATTTCAAATTATTCGTTTGTTTTAAAATACGTTCGTATAGCTCAAAACTTGGACCTTCTAGCATTCCATCTTTAGAAATATCTGTACAAATCACATAACTTGCGCCTTTATTCTGATAATTTTGAATAAAAGGAATCACTTTTAAATCGCTTTCTTCTAACCAACCACTAATTGCAATTTTTTCGTTATTACAATCTGCCCCAAGAATAATTTTATCAGCTCCAAACTTTGTTAACCATTCTTGAAAAACTTCTGGATTCTTTACTGCAATACTTCCACCGGTAATTTGTGACGCCCCAGAATTAAAGGCAATATCTAAATCTTTATTAGTTTTTAATCCTCCACCAAAATCAATCTTTAAATTTGTTTGTGTAGCAATTTGTTCTAATACCTTATGATTTACAATGTGTTTTGCTTTTGCACCATCTAAATCAACCACATGTAAATACTCAATTCCTGCTCCTTCAAACTCTTTGGCTACTTCTAAAGGACTTTCGTTATATATTTTCTTGGTGTTATAATCGCCTTTACTTAAACGAACACATTTAC
>NZ_JBELDZ010000097.1:0-4474 GCF_042094015.1 Aurantibacter sp.
AGCTTGCGAATTTATAAAAACATACAATAAAAGATTTTAAAATAAATGGAGATTAAAAAACCATACGTAATAGCAGAAATAGGTTGTAACCATAAAGGAAATATGGAAACGGCTAAGGAGTTAATTAAAGTAGCGAAAATTTTCTGTAATGTAGATGCTGTAAAGTTTCAAAAGCGTCATAATAAAGAATTATTAACAGAGGAGCAATATAATGCAGCGCATCCTAATCCTATAAATTCTTATGGAGACACTTATGGAGCACATAGAGAGTTTTTAGAGTTTAATGTAGAGCAACATCAAGAATTAAAAACATTTTGCGAAGACTTAGATGTAGTATATTCAACATCTGTTTGGGATGTGACTTCTGCTAAAGAAATCGCATCATTAAATCCAGAGTTTATTAAAATTCCTTCAGCTTGCAATAATAATATAGCTATGTTAGACTGGCTATGTAAAAATTATAAAGGTGAAATTCATATTTCAACTGGAATGACTACTAAAGATGAAATAAGCGATTTAGTAACACTTTTTAAATCTCATAACAGAAATAAAGATTTAGTGCTTTACAATTGTACTTCTGGTTATCCAGTGCCTTTTAAAGATGTATGTTTATTAGATATTAATCTTTTAAAAGAAAAATACGGAAACGATGTTAAACACATTGGTTTTTCTGGACACCATTTAGGAATAGCGGTAGATGTTGCTGCATATACATTAGGAGCAAACGTTATAGAACGTCATTATACTTTAGATAGAACTTGGAAAGGAACAGATCATTCAGCTTCTTTAGAGCCAATGGGCCTACGTAAACTCTCAAGAGATTTAACTGCGGTTTATGATGCGTTATCATATAAACCAACAGATATTTTGCCAATAGAGCAAGTGCAACGAGATAAATTGAAAAATCAAAAAGGGTAGATTAATTTACGATTAACAAATTTTAAAGGACTATTAATAAACGATATAAATTCTAAAATTTTAATTCGTTTAATTTTCTTAAAAGATAATTTAGGTTTGAATTAAGAGCAGGTCGAAAATTTTTTAAATTAAGGATTAAGAATAAAATAATCACGTTATAAATTGATAAATCACGAGCATAAAGTAATTTTTATCCATGTTCCTAAATGTGCAGGAAGTAGTGTTTTTAAATTTTTTAATAAAGATTTAAAAGTAAGTTGGCGTACACCAAATTATAATGTGCTTTATGGTTGGTGTCCTAAAAGAAAAATTCATCTTCAACATGCAACAACAAAGCAATTAATAGAAACAGAGCTTATTACAGAAGAGCAATGGAATAGTTATTACAAATTTACAATAGTTAGAAATCCTTGGGATAGAGCATATTCAGATTATCAATGGATAATGAAGGACACAGGAAAAAGAGATTCGTTTAAGAACTTTATTCTTAAAAAAGGTAAGTTTAGTAAAGTTTTAAATGATGTTTCGGTTAAAGAATATAGAGGTGATCATTTATTAAATCAAACAGATTTCTTTGATAGTAAAGGTGAGTTTAAATTAGATTTTGTTGGAAGGTTTGAAAACTTAAAAACAGATTTTTCTAGAGTTTTAAAAGCTTTAAATATTTCAGAAGAATTTTCTAATCATGAAAAAAAGTCTGTAAAAAAAATGAGTCATTATTCTGATTTTTATACCTCAAGTTATCAGAAATTGGTTTTAGATCGATATCAAAATGATGTAGAACACCTTGATTATGCTTTTGAAGATAGAAAAAAGGGAATTTTTAAAATTAAGAATTTTTTCTAATTCATCACAAATATGAAACAAGTAGCTATAGTAATTGTGACGTTTAATGGAATAAAATGGATAGAGAAATGCTTAAAGAGTATTTATGAAAGCTCTGTTACACCAGAAATAATTATTGTTGATAACAATAGTAATGATGATACAACCAGCTATTTAAAAAAGAACCATAAAGACATTACCTTAATTGAAAGTGAAACAAATTTAGGTTTTGGAGCTGGAAATAATTTAGGAATTTCAATTGCACTAAAGAGAAATATAGATTTTATTTTTTTATTAAATCAAGATGCTTATCTTAAAAAAGATACGCTATCTAAACTAATAGAAGTACATAAAAACAATAAAAAGTATGGTATTTTAAGTCCAATTCATTTAAACGGAAATGATTTAGCGTTAGATGCTAATTTTTCAAGATATATAGGACAAGATAGAAATCCAAAGTTATATATAGATGCTTTTACTAATAAATTAAAAACGGTATATTCTTTTCCATTTATAAATGCAGCTGCTTGGTTTATCCCTTCAAAAGTTATTAAGGAAGTTGGTGGTTTTGATCCAGCTTTTTTTCATTATGGAGAAGATGATAATTATTGTCATAGAATATTATATCACAATTATCTTGTAGGAGTTGTGCCTAATTGTTTTGTAAATCACGATCGTGAACAAAATATGCATAACCTGAGTAGTTTGTCAATTAAGGAAGCCATTAAAATAAAAGAGAGAGAATATAAAATACAATACTGTAATATTTTAAATAATGATTATCCTAACAAATATTCGGTAAAAGTAAATTATGTAAAGCGTCAGTTAATTAAAAATTTTTTGAGGTTGAATTTATCAAAAGCTAATTATTTTTATAAAGAGTTTAAGTTATTAAAAGCTATCAAGGATAAAGTAGAATTAAGTAGAGAAACTAATAGAATTAAAGGAAGCCATTACATAATGCAATAATTAAATAAGTGTATTTTATTTTAAAGAGAGCTAATTTTTGAGTAATGAATAAAAAAGTATTTGTGTTTTTTCCAGATGGCGTAGGCTTAAGGAACTTTGCTTTTACCAATTTTAAAAATATTGGTGAACAAATGGGGTTTGATATAACGTATTGGAATAACACCATATTTTCTTTAAAAGATAATTTGGGTTTTAAAGAGGTTAAGATAGAAAACAACCAAATAAATCCATTAACGCCATTATATACAAGAGCTAGAAAACATGTTGAATTAAATGTTTCTGAAAAGAAATTTAGCGATTCTGTTTATCCAACCTATAAATTCCCATTTAATTATAAAGGCTTAAAAAACACACTTAAAAGTTTATATACTAAGATTTTAATAGCTCAGTATAATTCCGAAAAAGGTATAGAGCGTATTCGTAAAAAAATTAATACTTTAGAACGAAAAAACCCAAAATACGCTTACTGTAAAGCACAATTAGAAGCGCAAAAACCTGATTTGATATTTTGTACCACACAACGTGCAACACAATCTATTTCAGCACTACTAGCGGCTAAAGATTTAGGTATTCCAACTATTGCATTTGTGTATTCATGGGATAATGTACCAAAAGCAATGCAAGTTGTAGAAACTGACTATTACTTTGTGTGGAGTGAACATATGAAGCGAGAAGTACTTCAATATTATCCGTTTGTTAAAGAAAATCAAGTTTTTGTAACTGGAACACCACAATTTGAGCCTCACTTTGATAAAAGTCTTATAAAATCAAGAGAAACTTTTTTTGTTGAACAAAATTTAGATCCTAATAAAAAATACATCTGTTTCTCTGGAGATGATGAAACTACGTCTCCTTTAGATCAGTATTATTTAGAAGATTTAGCTAAAGCCGTAAGAGGTCTAAATTTTAGAGGCGAAAATATTGGTATTATATATCGTAAATGTCCAGTAGATTTCACAACACGTTATGATAAAGTAGTGTCAGATTATAAAGATGTAATTACTAAAATAGATCCTATTTGGAAACAAATTGGTAGCCAATGGAATCAAATTTTACCTGCAAAAGAAGATTTCGAAATGTTGGTGAATGTATGTTATCATTCAGAAATGGTCACAAATGTATGTTCTAGTACTGTATTTGATTTTGTAGCACATAACAAACCTTGTATATATTATAATTACGAGCAACCACAACTTAAAAAAGGAATTAGAGATATTGGACAAAATTATAAATATGTCCATTTTAGATCAATGCCAACAAAAGACGCTGCTGTTTTCTGCGAAGATAAAACGCAATTAGAAACTATAGTTAAATCTGTTTTAGCTGGTAAAGTATCTAATGTTTCAGTTGGTAAAGATTGGTTTAAAATTATTGCAGGAGAAACACCAAGTGAATCTTCTAAAAAGATTTGGGAGAATATAAAAACGTTATTAAATGAATAAGCTAAATTCAGATTCTTATTATAAGTATTTTGTTGAATCTTATTTAAAAAAAGATACATCTCTTTTTAAGTTTGGAAGTATTGGTGATGGAGGCTATTATTTAAATCCTAAAACATTAACCGAGAGTGATTTGCTTTTTAGTGGAGGAATTTCTTCTAACTTAGAGTTTGAATTTGATTTTTATCGATTTAACGCAAATGCTCCAATTTTAATGATTGATCCAACAGTTTCTAAATGGAAATTACTAATAAAAGGTTTTACAAGATTGTTTTTTAAAAAACCAGATAAATTGAGATATTTATACAATACATTGATTTTTT
>NZ_JBELDZ010000097.1:4484-8171 GCF_042094015.1 Aurantibacter sp.
AAAATAAAAACGCTATATCTGCATTAGTTTTTGAGTTTCATGATTTACATAAAAAATTTATAGACTTAGATGATTTCTTTAAAGAATTAACTAAAGATTTTGATTTAGTATTTATAGATATAAACCCTTCAGGAGGATTTGAAAACACTCAACCAAAATGTATAGAAGTTAGTTTTGAAAGAAAGTAGAAAATTAGATTATATAGATGCAATTAGAGGAATAGCTATACTTATGGTTATTTTGGTACATACTTTTCAAACTGGGGCTAATTATTATAATGAATTTACTAGTTTGTTTATAGGACAAGGAGCTAGAGGCGTGCAATTATTTTTTATAGCTAGTGCTTTTACTTTAATGTTATCATACACTTATAGGTCAAAAAATGAATTATATGTAGTTAAAAACTTTTTAATTAGACGTTTTTTTAGAATAGCACCTTTATATTATTTAGGAATTATTTATTTTTTATTTCAAAATGGTTTTGGGCCAAGATATTGGTTAGGAGACGCGTCTAGTATAACAGTATATAATATTATCTCAAATTTTACTTTTACACATGGATTTAATCCATATTGGGTAACTAGTTTAGTCCCTGGAGGTTGGTCTATAACAGTAGAGATGTCTTTCTATTTAATTTTCCCTTTATTATTTAAATTAATTAAAAATTTTACTGAGGCAATAAATTATGTTCTTATTACTTTGTTTGTGTCATTTGCTTTAAATCATTACTTAAAGTCTAATATTTTAATAACAGATGTAAATTTATGGAATGATTATTTGTTTTTTTATTTACCAAATCAATTACCTGTTTTTGGCTTAGGGATTGTATCTTTTTTCGTAATTATAAAAAAAGAATTTAATTTTAGTAAAATAAATATTTTAGGAGTTGTAGTTCTTCTTATTTTTTTATGTTTTAATTTAGACTTAATTCCATTTCATTTTTTAATATCATTATTATTATTAGGGTTTTTAATTATTATGTCTAAAGGTTATTTAAATTTTTTAATTAATAAGGTTATATGTTATATAGGGAAAGTAAGTTATAGCGCATATTTAGTGCATTTTGCAGTTCTTTATTGGTTAGAGAGGATTGATTTTATAAATTATTTTGAAATAAACACTCTTGAAAAGTCTTTGATTAACCTCTTTCTTAAATTTACAATAGTAGTAGTTATAACAACTATAGTATCTACTTTTACACATAAGACGATAGAATTACCTTTTCAAAAATTAGGAAAAAAACTTATTAATAATGCTATTTAATTCATTTTTATTTCTTACTTTTTTACCAATAGTATTTATTCTATATTGGTTTGTTTTTAATAGAAAATTAAAAACACAAAATCTATTTTTATTAATTGTAAGCTATGTGTTCTACGGATGGTGGGATTATAGATTTTTAACACTAATACTGCTAAGTACTGTAGTGGATTTTTATGTTGCAAAAGCTTTAAGTAAAACTGAAAAACAAAAAAAGAAGAAATATTTATTATACTTAAGTTTAGGAGTTAATTTAGGTCTTTTAGGATTCTTTAAATACTGTAATTTCTTTATCGAAAGTTGGGTTAATTCTTGGCAAAGTTTAGGAATAGAAATGCAAGTATCTACACTTAATATTATTTTGCCAGTAGGGATTTCTTTTTACACGTTTCAGACATTAAGTTATACTATAGATGTTTATAGAAAACAGTTAAAGCCAACTAATAATTTTATAGAATTTGCAAGTTTTGTAACTTTTTTTCCACAGTTAGTTGCTGGACCAATAGAAAGAGCTGCACATTTATTGCCTCAATTTCAAAAAAAGAGAAGCTTTGATTTAGAACGCGCTAAATCTGGTTTGCATTTAATTATTTGGGGATTATTAAAAAAAGTTGTTATTGCAGATTCTTGTGCTATATACGTCAATGATATTTTTTCAAATTATGAGACTGCTAATTCTTTAACATTAATACTTGGAGGAATTTATTTTGCATTCCAGATTTATGGTGATTTTTCTGGATATTCAGATATGGCAATTGGTATAGCACGTTTATTTGGATTTGATTTAATGCGCAATTTTAATTACCCATACTTTTCTAGAGACATAGCAGAATTTTGGAGACGTTGGCATATTAGCTTATCTACTTGGTTTAGGGACTATTTGTATATTCCTTTAGGAGGATCTAAGGGTTCAAGAGTAAAACAAATTCGAAATGTTTTTGCTATATTTTTAGTTAGTGGGTTTTGGCATGGCGCTAATTGGACATTTGTAATTTGGGGTTTTTTAAATGCATTATATTTTATTCCTCTATTGTTAACAAATAATAACAGAAAACATAAAGATACTATTGCTATAAGTTCATTAAAAGAAAGCATTAATACATTAATTAAAATAGGTATTACTTTTAGCTTAACCTGTATTGCTTGGGTTTTCTTTAGAGCAGATACTGTAGGAATTGCCTTTAATTATTTATACAATATCACAGCTTTTTCTTTTAAGATAGAATATTTGTCTTTTGAGCGTTATTCTGTAGAGTTACTACTAATGTTGTTTCTTTTTATTGCTGTAGAATGGTTTAATAGATCTAAAGAAGAACCTATCTCAGGTAAATTTGAAATGTTAAAAATTATTGGATGTATAGTTGTTATTTTTGTTTTAGGTAGTTTTTCTAACCCTCAAGATTTTATATATTTTCAGTTCTAAATGAAGCTTTTTTTTAAATACATACTTAGTGTTTTGTTTGTAGCTTTTATTAGTTTAATAATTGCAGACATTGCATACACCTATGTTTATAGCAACACAGTTCGTAATAAATTTCAATTTATAAGAAGTTATAAGGATAAAAAGGTAGATTATATTTTCTTAGGATCTTCTAGAGTAGAAAATGGGTTGAATCCTAGGGTTGTAGATTCAGTGTTAAATAAAAATACTGTTAATTTTGGTGTTCAAGCCGCTGGAGTTTTAGATTTAAAATTAATACTAGAATTAATTAAAGATTATAATATTACTTCAGAATGTATATATATACAAATAGATTACATCTATAACTTACCACATAAACAGTCTAACGTTTTAGAATATCAATTAGCTCCATTTATTCGCGAAAGTAATTATATTAATAACTATTATAATTCTAAAGAAAACTCCTTGCTGTTAAAGTATGTTCCATTTATGAGATATGCTATGTATGATCAAAAAAATGGTTTTAGAGAATTTGTAGCAAATTGTTTTAGCAAACCATATCAAGCTAAAAAAACTAAAGGTTTTTCAGCTTTATATGGCTTTTCAGAGCACGAGACACATAAACTTCCTGAATTTATAATAAAAGAGAATAAAGTATTTCCTGCTTTATTAGATTATATTAAATCAAATAATATAAATGTAAAATTCTTTTGTAGCCCATTTAGAAATGACATTAAGAATTTAGACTATGTTGAAAAATTAAAAGTTAAAATTCCAGATTTGATAGACTATTCTAAATCTATTCAAGATAAAAAATTATTTAAAGATAATTATCATTTAAATAATTTTGGGGCAAAAGTATTTAGTCAAAATTTCAGACCATAATTGAGAACTTTCATTAAATATCTAACTACATTAAGTGTCTTGGTAATTGGAGCGTTATTTGCTTTAGAGCTATCTTATAGCTATGCTTATAACCAAAGCAATAATAAAAGAAATAAGCTACAATTAGCTTTAAAAACAAC